>CAMOFI010000007.1 GCA_946613135.1 uncultured Bacteroidales bacterium | reverse complement strand
TCAACGCTGTGGATGCCAGAGTTGCTCATGTTGACTGTGAGGTTGAGCGTGGTGATGCTGTCGCACCCTGCGGCGTTGGTAGTGGTGAAGGTCGGCGTCGAAGTCGAAGCGGTGTATGTTTCGCCGTGCCATGTGTAGGTGTCGCATGCGGTTATCTGCTCGGTGGCACTGTTGGAGTAGCTCACCGTCAGATGGAGCGTGACGACGCTGTCGCATCCTGCAGCGTTGGAGGTGGTGAAGGTAGGCGTCGAAGTCGAAGCGGTGTAGGTGTCACCATGCCAAGTGTAGGTGTCGCATGCGGTTTCGGTTTCGATGGCCGAGGTGCTGTGGCGAACGGTGAGGTTGAGTGTCACGGTGCTGTCGCATCCGGCGGTGTTCTGCTCTATGAAAGTGGCAGTGCTGTTGGAGGCCGTGTAGGTGTTGCCGTGCCAAGTGTAGCTGTCGCATACGTCAGCGTAGTGGATGCCTGTATTGCTGTTGCGTACAGTCAGGTTGAGTGTGGTTACACTGTCGCACCCTGCATCGTTGGTAGACGTGAAAGTGGGTGTGGAAGTTGAAGCGGTGTATGTTTCGCCATGCCATGTGTAGCTGTCGCATATGTCGACAGACTCGATGGCAGAGTTGCTGTGGTTCACCGTCAGATTGAGTGTAATCAGCGAGTCGCAACCCAATGCCGTGGAATATAGATGTTCAGGCGTGTTGGTAGATGAAGTGTAGGTATTGCCGTGCCAAGTGAAGCTGTCGCAAACGGTATGTGTCTCCTGAAGCGAGTAGGTTGGGTTGACGGTCAGCTGCAGGGTGACAATGGAGTCGCATCCCAAGGTTGTGGCAAGGGTGTCGCTATAGGTGCCAGCCAAGGAGAGAGAACGGTTGGCGAAGGTATAGGCATCGCCTTGGCAGATGGCATGGTCGAGTGGTGTGTATTTGGTGAAGTTCTCCTGGATGACAGAGATTACGAAGCTCTTTTCGTAGGAGAGGTTGGTTATGTCGGTGGTCCGTATACGCACGTTGTAGGATAGTTTACCGTTGCAGCTGAACGAGGATGCGGTGCGCAGCTGTCCGCCTTCAATGCTGAAGAGCGCGTTGTCGTTGTCGCCATCGCCGCTGACGAGAGCATACTGGAACGGGAGGGTGATGTCGTTGTCGAGAGACGAGAGACGTCCCACCACGCTGCCGACGGAAGCATTTTCATAGAAGAAGTTCGACGACAGCAATATGTCGGTAGGAGCGGTGCTGTTGTTTATCACCGTGTCAGGAGTGTCTTTCATTGCTTCGCGGTTGCCGGTGTGGTCGATAGCAAGCGATATGAATTTGTACATTTTACCGTCGTCCATGACGAAGGCAAGGCTGCTGTCGGCGGGGCAAGAGGCGTAGTAGGTGTAGGCACCGTCGTCGACCGAGGTATAGAGTTCAACGCGGTCCACACCAGTTCCGCCCATGTCGTCGGATGCCATGAAGGAGAATGACAGGTTGTTGCTGTTCTCGCTTCTTGTCATAGTCAGTGCCGAGGCTGGAGCGACAGCATCGAAGGTGTTCTTCCAGTGGTTGGTGGAGATGGGGGCATTGTCGTCGAAGACTATGGTAGCGTCGACGTTGACAGTGTCGCCGGTTTGTACATCCTGTGCCGGGGTGATGGTGAAGCTTACGTAGCCTTCGCCGCTACCCGTTGTGTCGTTGACTGGCAGGAAGCCCATCTGGCTGCTGGCCGGTTCGAAACCGGTCTGCGGGTCGATGCTCTGGAAAACCCAGAAGGCACGTCGGCTTGTGATATCGATGCCAGCGGTGACGTCGACCCATACGCCCAAGGACTGCGAGACGTCGAGGCGACGGCTATAGTAGGCAGAGCCTTGCGGTACGGAGAACACATTGTCGCCAAAGCCGAAGTCGCCGAGACGGAAGGTGGAGACATCCTGAGAAGCAGGGATAGGATAGCTTATGGATACGCGCGTGGCAGGAGCTGTGGCGAAATCGGGGTCGTTTTCGAAGGCGATGTTATACATCATCTTCTCGGAGGCAGCGACATAGTGCATCGTGTCGTTCCAGCCTTCGGGACCCTTGATTTCGTTGGGGTCTTGCGAGCATTGCAGTCTGCGGATATAGATGGTGCGTTCGCACACCACAGAGTGGCCAACAGCGTCGTAGACGTTGCAGACAAGCGTGTATCTTCCGTTGTCACTATAGGTCAGGTATCGGTTGGCCCAGCTGTAGTAATAGGGTGCAACGCCACCGATAGCACTTATGTAGAATTCAACCTCAGGAATATCGCATGATTGGCTGTAGCTCACGGCAGAGAGTACCGGCTTGAGGATGTTGCATGTGTCGATATAGTCGACAGAGACGTAGTTCTGAGAGACTATGAGGTCGGGATTGTTGCGCTGATACACTTTGACGTGATAGGTGCCATGAGCCAGACCGGTGATGGTGCGAGAGGTGTCTGTCTGGTTGTCGGGATAGGTCCAGAGAACTGCCAATTCGGGGTCGTCGACATCGATGGTAGCCACACCATCGTTGCCCACGCTGCACGATTCGGGTCGAACCTGATAGCCTTCGCCCGCCACATGCGTCTTGATTTCAGTGACTATGCCGGTGTTCCAGGTGTTTTCAACCTGTTCGACACTATAGATCATGGTGCCGTCGGTGTGGCAATAGATACTTACAGTGCCCGATGCGCCAGGACGCAGAATGCCGGGCACTTCTTCTTCAGGCTGCAGGGAAACGAGCAGAGAAGTGGACCCGTCGGCCAGGCCCTCGTTGGTGAGTGATATAGAGGACTCGCCAATGCTGTTGACTTGAACCATTGGGTTCGCGATGTCGGTATTGCCGGCATTAACATATTCGAGAGTCATCACCACGGTTCTGTTGGGACGTGGCGACTGCGGAATCAGCAGGTTGGTGTAGAGGTTGTCGGGCTGGCCGGCTTCGATGCGGAAACCGTCGTTGAGTACAGCCACACCTTCGGTCGAGTTGACAACATTGACATCGTATGTTCCCACATTGCGTCCGTTGAGGTCGAAAGTGACGAAACAGCTGTAGTAGTTGCCATAGACGAAGTTGACAGGAACGATAGTGTCGTTTTCGTTTGTGAGGCTTACCTGCATAGAGGGTTGGAAGCGTGAGCCGATGAGCTCGACTGTTACGTTGCCCGTGTTGCCACCTGCATCCGGAGTGACCCGACGCAGTTCGAAGGGCAGTATGTCGGCCTCGATTACGACAGGCTGGCTAACGGCAACGGAGGTAGAACCTGTGGTGCTGATGCCATAGTAGCCGGGGTCGGTGGCAGGGATATAGAGTTCAGGATTGTCCACCGCCTGGTCGATAGTCGAAAGGTCGTAGTTCAGGTTGCTGGCGATAGTGTTGTGAGCCACGTAGATCATGTTGACAGCACCGCTGGCAGTGTCCTCGCTGGTCAGATATATGCGTACCGTTTCGTCCGTGTTGTCGCCGACGTTGAGTTTGTAGTCGTTGGCCAAGTTGTTGAATAGTGTATCGGCCAATGGTGTATTGAAGGTCAATTCGCGAACAGTGAGGGTGAATGGGAATAGGCTGACAGAGGAGTTGTTGTCGTCGTCGGTCTCGTTGAACGAGTTGCTGACATCTGTTTTGACGATGATGTAGTATTCGCCTTCGGGTAGTCCGCTGATGCGGTTTGACAAGCCCTGTCCAACCTCGGCACCAGGAGCCAGGACGACATTGCTCGAACTTGTGTTGCCAAGCAGTTTGTCGTTGGCGTCGAATGTCTGGTCGGTGGAGAGATAGGCGAGGCTTCGGAGATTGTTGCCGCTCAGGCTGTTGTTGCCGATGTTCTTAACGTTCCAGCTTACATGTATCGTTTGTCCGCTCACGATGGTGTCCTCCATAATGATGTCGCGCACCACGAGGTCGCCAGGTTGCGGTATCGATACTGTTACCGGAAGATATGTGTTGTTGTTGTCGGTGTTGTTCTCATAGAAGTTTCCGCCGCTGTTGGCACGTGCAATGATATTCATCTCGCCATAGAGTGGCAAAGGCACGATGAACGATGCCGTGTCGCGATAGCTGCTGCCGGCAGCAAGCGAGAACTGGCGTTTTGTCGTGCTGCCAATCTCTTGGTCTGTCGATTCGTATGTGTTGTTATAGGACAGGAAGATCTTGTCGGTCCATGTTTTGCTGTCGATATCCACATTGCTGTTGTTGGTTACGGTGTATGCAATCTGCGCGGGTTGACCGCTGATTACATTGCCAATGATTTCGGCATTGCTCATCACAAGGTCGGCGGTGGGAACGCTGCTTACCGATATTTGTTTGACGAGGACGTTGTTGTTCATGTCCATGTCAGGGTTGTTGCTGGTGGCGTCGGCAATGGCTATGAGGTAGCAAACTGGCTGGGTTCCGAATGCTATGTCGACAGTGAAATTCACGTTGTAGCTGTCTTGAGCGTCAAGCTGTTGGTTGTGATAGATTGAACCGATCAGCTGGTCGGAGGCTTGCAGAGTATTGTCTTCCGAGAGGTAGAGTCGGTCGTACCATATGTTTGCCAGCGTTGGGACAGACGCGTTGTTGCTTACGGTGAGAGTGTATGTGTATCGGTTGCCCCATTCCACGTTGTCGTTGCCCGTCAGCGCAGATGCCGTCAGGTCGAGCGGATATTGGTTGACGGAAAACCGCTTGCTGCGTGTCACGTTGTTGCTCTCGCCATAGGTGTGCTCGTATATCTCGTTGTCAGGGTCAACAACTGCATACAGATAGTAGAGGCCGGTGTTGATATTTGTCGGGATACGGAGCAGCGTGCCGAAGGTGGCCGAGTCGTCGATATCGAGATTCAGTTGTTGCTGGTCGCTGCCGATCAGCATAGCGTTGTTCAGGTTAAGTGAACTCTGTTGCGAAATGTAGAATTTTGTTGCTGCAGCCCTCTGGTATATAGGAGCTATACCCTGGTTTTTGATAGTATAGTCCATCGATAAACCCTGTCCGATATTGATATCTGTCGGCAGCTCCATAGTAGTGACTACCAGGTCGGGATAAGGAGTCAGCTGCAGCTGGCTCGAGCCGGCAACGGTGTGGTTCGATGCCAGATTGTAGCCTTCGCAGATGCTGTCGCCGGCATTGGTGACAAGGTGTATATAGCGCAGACCTTCTGAGCCGTTGGGGATCGTTAACTGAACACTTTCAGTCTTGCTTTCGCCGGCTGCCAGTTGTACAAGTCGAGTGTGTCGGGCAAAGCTGCCGTTCCACGTATTGGCATCGCCAAAGGCGAAGAGATCCGTAATCACTGCGTCGACAGGAGCCGAGCCGTTGTTGGTGACGGTGTAGGTGGCGTCGTAGGTGCGTCCGCTCCACATCGTGTCGGGTAGCACGAGGTCAGAAACAGTGAGGTCGGGAGTAGCCAGATGTATCGTTGTCGTGGCCGTGTTGTTGGTCTCGTCCGATTCGAAGATTCTGTCCATGTTGTCAATCATAACGGTAAATACTGCCGTGTCCGTTCCCGTGCAGGGGATTACCACCTCGGCGGTACGCGTTGTAGAATAGCCATTAGGGAGGTTATAATAACTCGTTTCCGAGAAGACCGTTTGATTGTTGCATTCGATGGTTTCCATGATTCGACGGTTGCTGATGTCGCCACCATTGTTGGCGACTACCCATGAGAGGGTCACCTTACGATTTGCGTCAACAGCGGCATATTGGCCGTCGAAGTGTACAGTCAAGTCCGGAGGGTATATCCTTACGGCGTCGGAGTCGGCCAAGGTGTTGTTGTCCTCGTAGGTGTATTCGAAAACGTTGTTGTCGACATCCGTGCGTACAATAATATATCGCATATCGTCGATGCTGTCGGGGATGGTCACCTGCATGGTCTCGTTATAGATATCGTTAATATCCATATTCCGATTCTGCCGCTTTTGGCCTATCTGTCTGGCTGTCGTATTGTCGAAGTTGATTGTTGGCGACAGGTAAGCCACGTCGCGCCAGTTCGTCTCGCCCGTCGGTCTGAGGCCTACGTTGGCAACACTATAGGAGATGGTGTAGCTGCCGAGAGTGCTCATGGTGTCGCGATTTGAAGAGACAGCCTGAACGGCCAGGTCGGCAGGCATCGACATGGTGACAGCCATAGTCTGCGACGAGCTTACGGTGTTGTTTGTCTCGTAGATGTTTTCGTACAGCTGGTTGCCGGCGTCGTTGCAGATGAAGATGTAGTAGTCGCCCGTAAGCAGGCTTATCGGGAGGATGGCGGTGATAGAGTCAGTGTAGGATTCGTTGACCATCAGTGTTCCGTCGAAGGTGGAAGTGCCGAGTAGTGTAGACGTGTTGGGGCTGAAGGTAGCGTTGTCCGAGATGTATACAGCGTCGCTCCATGCTCCTGTGGCCGAAGCGTCGCCCTGGTTCGTTGTCTGCCATTTGATTTTTATGGTGTCGCCGCTAAAGGCGTTCAGCGGATGCTGTATGTTCGTTGTGGTCAGGTCCGGAGTCGGCGGCGGCAGAATGGTCTGTTGGATGTAGAAGAAGTTGTCGCTTTCAAGAGTTTCTTCGACACGGCTGTGGATGAAGTTGCCGGGATAGCTTGTCGTCTGCGACTGCAGGTAAGGATAGGGCGACCCTGTCGTGCTGGGAGTGTAAGGCAGTGGTATGTTTTCTGAGCCAGTAGGTGTCAGGTTGATGTTGTTGGCCGAGTACTGGTCGGCGAAGGCAAAGAAGAAGAAGTCGCCTACATAGTCTTGCGGCAGTTGCACGGTGGTGCTGTTGGTATAGCTCTGTCCGGGCAGTAGCTGTTGCAGGTTGGGTACTGAGGCAAGCAGCACCTCGTCGACGTTGTAGAGGAAGCCGCCGCCCACGCCGCTATGTCCGCTAACCCAGATATAGTCGTTCCATTCGGCACCTGGAGGTGTTGCCCCTTGTCCGTCGTTGGTGACGGTCCATTCTACGGTCATCGCCTGTCCGGCGCGAGGTGTGGATGTCGAAAAAGCAGACACGTGCAGGTTTGGCAGGTGAGCCTGCTGGACAGTCATTATCTGGCTTGTCTTCGAGAGACATTCGTTCCATGCCACCACTCTCCAATTGTACAGGCTTCCGTGGTTCTGGCTGAAATCAGGTATTGTGTAGTTGCATGATGCGGAGGTCAGATTTTTCAGGGTAGGTTCCGAAGGTTCGCTGTCGCTTGCTTTCCAGAAGTAGAAATCGTAGCTTGTGGCGTTGGCCATAGCTGCCCAGGTGAAAACTATTGTGTTGTTGTGGATGGTTTCGTTGTTGATGGGAGACATGCTGCTAAAGTCGGGCAGTGGAGCCAGTGTGGACGGATCGCAGTCGGTGGTGAAGTGGGCGGGAATGCTGAAGAAACTCATGGACTGTTCGTCGCAAAGGGCTCGGATAGACACGTTGTAGTTGCGGTTGAGAAGCAGTCCAGTAAGGGTTACAGTGTCATTGTGTGATACGAAGGTGCTGTCGAAGGTGCCGTCGTCCATGCGGAGACGCACAACCCACTGCGACTCGTTGCCGCCAGGAGTCCATGTCACTGTTGCTGACGAGGCCAGCGTGTCGAACACTCTTACGTCCATAACAGACGGACAATCGGTGTTGGCGTCGGTTTCGTAGCATCCGAGATCGATGGCACTACCCATAAAGCGGCTGTTGCCAGCGAGGTCCTTTTGCGAGGTTGCGTTGTAGTAGTCGCTGTGCATGGCCAGCATGGCCAGGTTGTAGAGGCTGTCGTTGCCGATGTTGATGCATTGGGAGCTTGCGTGGAGGCTGTAGTCGCCTTCTGCAGGGTCGTTAAAGCGTACATAGTTGAGCGAAAGGTCGCTGCCGTCGTTGGCTGCTGCCAGGTTGACGATGTTGGTGTCGAGACTGTAGTTCTCTATGGCGCTGGCCACGGCTGTGGAGAATGAGCCGCTGAAGTTGCCGCTGTAATAGCCCTGCTTGTTGCCCCAGACTATGGAGTTGACTAAGCGGAGCCCACTTCCATAGAGACCTCCCGAGGTGCTGTTCTGCGAGTTGTTGCCCACGATAGTGGTGTTGATGATATAAGCGTAGGAGCTGTAGACACCGCCGCCGTAGTAGTAGGCGGAGTTTCCTTCGAAGAGGCAACCAACCATGCTGACGTAGTTGCCGTATAGGCCGCCGCCGTAATAGGCGTTGTTGTTCCTGATCTTACAGTCGGCCAAGTGAATGGTCCTGTCGTAGTAGCTTATTTTGTTCGAATCGGCATCGTAGACTGTGTTGGTGAACGAGCCGCCATCAACATAGATGGCACCGCCATAGTAGCCGTTGTTGTTTTCGAAAGTGCATGCCACGATGTTGGTATGGCCTCTCAGGTATGCGCCGCCGCCGTTGCTGGTGTTGTTTGCATTGCCGTTGCGGATAGTGAAACCGTTCCACGTAGCTGTTGTTGTTGAGGAGAAATGGCTATTTTGGTTAAGTACGCGTCGCACATTGTTACCGTCGAGGATAGATGTGTGTGTGTCGAAATCGCGTTGTGACAGGTCGTAGTCGGCGGGTTCGTTGCCGGCGAAGCCTCCATAGACATTGATGCCTGGGAGGATGGTGAAAGCGTTGTTGCTTTGTTCGTTGCCGAGGTAGACGCCTTCGGCCACCCATACGTTCTTGACGCCGAAAGATTTTGCTATGTTCAGTGCGTTGTTGATGTCATCCATGGCGTTGCTCCAGCTGCTGCCGTCGGCTGAGCCAGAAGCTGTGTTCTTGACATAGATGATGTTGCCATAGTCAGGAAGAGCTTTGCCATAATAGGGAGATTCATAGCATCCGAGGTCGACGGTGTCGTTCTGAATGCGGCTGTTGTGAGCCAGGTCGTACAGAGTGGCTTGATAAGAAGAGTTGCCGCGGTTGATGCAGATGCTGCCCTGTGTCAGCGTCCATTCGCCGTTGTTGTAGTGGTGTCCGTATCCTGAAGAGGGTTGGACGAAGCGAGGCGAGAACACAGAACCCTCGTTTTCGATAGACAGAGATATGGACTGGGAGAGATTGTCGAACGAGTTGCAGAGTTCGATAGCACAGTAGCGGAACGTCGAGCTGTTTAAGCTGCCGCCAACTTGCGAGCTGTTCTGTTGTTCGCGGTTGCCCCAGACGATAGAGTTTGAGATGTGGCTGCTGTAGGAGTCCATATAGATTCCGGCACCGTTATAGTCGTAGTCGTTGTTGGTAATGAGGTTGTGCACCACGGTGGCTCCGTAGATGTTTGCATTGTAGGCTTGTATGCCGCCGCCCTGCCAGCGAGCTGTGTTGTTGGCCACGAGACAGTTTTCGATGCGTCCATTTTCTATATATATACCGCCGCCGTAGTTGGCGCTGTCGGCGTTGACAATGGAGTTTGATATAGTGAAATGGCTACCGTTGGCATAGATGCCACCGCCGTAGTTGGAAGCGTTGCAGTTGGTGACGATGAAGCGGTTGATGGTGGTTTTGCCGTTGTTGCCGAGGTAGATGCCACCGCCGTTATTGCCGAAACCTTTGCGGACGGTGAAACCGTCCCAGATCGACGGCAAACTGTTTGATGATGATTGGGATTCTGAAACGAGGACCTGCATAGAGTCTGCGCCGTCGAGGATTGAGGCGTGAGCGTCGAGGTCGCGGTTTTCGATATTGAATGATGCAGACTCGTCGCCATTGAAGCCGCCGTAGACGTTGACACCGGCGTGGATATTGAATCCGCCATAGTAGGTGCCTTGAGCAACCCATACGTCGCATCCGTTCATTGCAGCCAAGAACTGGGCATCGTTGAGATTGTCGGTTGCGTTGTTCCAAGAGGTGCCGTCGCCTACTCCCGATGAAGTAGGCTTGACATAGACGATTCTGTCATAGACAGGCAGTTGCAGAGTGCTGTTGTTCGACTCGAAGCAGCCGAGGTCGATATGGCCCTGCTGGATGCGTTGGTTGCCGTCGAGGTCTGTGGTGACGGCTGCGGGAGCGGTAGAGATAGAGGTGATGATAGCGTTGTAGATGCTGTCGCTGCCGCGATTGACGCAAATGCTGCCTTCGCCAAGATGCCAGTCGCCGTCTGCAACGTCAGGATTGACGAACATGGGTGAGTATAGCGACCCTGCGTTGTCGGAGACGAGCATCCAGTTGTGGATGACGCTGTCGTTGTAGATATTGTTGTCGAGAGCACAGTAGTTGCAGATGGTGCCGTTGTTCACTGCCGAGGCTGTGCCGCTGCCTTGAGTGTTGCCCCACAGGATACATCCTACGATGCGTGAGGTGTTGTTGTTATAGATGCCGCCACCTGAATTTTCGTTGTATGTTGCGGCATGGTTCTTGACGATGGTGTTGTATGCGAGGGTGGAGCTGCTGGAATAGATGCCGCCGCCGCTATAATTGGAAGTGCGGTTGTTGGCCACAAAACTGTTGATGAGGGTGGCTCCATAAAGGTACACGCCGCCGCCGTAGGATTGGGAGGTGTCGCCTTCGATGTGGCAATTGCTGATGACGATGCGGTTGTCAGAGTAACTGCTGCCCTGGGTGTAGATGCCGCCGCCGTTGTCGCTTGCATGGCAGTTACGGACGGTGCAATTGTTGAGTTGTGAGAATTGGCGCATGTAAACGCCGCCACCCTGTGAGTTTGTAGCATGTCCGTTTTGAATTATGAAACCGTCCCAGAGAGCCCATTGGCTGGAGCTGAAATCATGAGTTTGGCTCAGAACGCGACGTTGGTGTTGTCCGTCGAGGATAGAGGCATGGGCGGAGACGTTGCGTTGAGAGATGTCGTAGTCGGCTGGTTCGTTGCCGGCGAAACCGCCATACACTTTCACGCCGGCACGCATGTTGAATCCTCCGTAGTAGGTGCCTTCGGCAACCCATATCTCCGGTGCGGAGCCGAAGCGCGTCAGTATTGTTTCGGCGGTAGCGAGAGCCCAATTCAAGTCGCCAGAGGCGTTTTCCCAGCTGGTTCCGCTGCCATTGCCGCGTTCTTGTGAAGCTACATAAAGACGATTGACGTTAGACGGTAGAGTGTTGAAGCTGAGGTTGCGCCAAGCCGAGGTGTCGCCATCAGAGCAGATGCGACGGATACGTACCTCATAATGGCTTGCTTGGGCGAGATTGAAGAGCGTGATGCTGACTTGTGGCGTCAGGTCGATAAATTCGCCCTCGGTACCCTTGCGGTATTGCAGCTGCAGATCGCCTTCGGTTTGGCAAGTGAGAGTGGCGCTGCTGTCGGTATAGCTGTCGACAATGAGCAAGGGCCTGTCGCATGAAGAACTCGGGCATTCTATGTCAAAGATTATGTTGTTTCGGACAGATGTTGTCGTCCAGCTGGTGTAGCTTTGGTTGATGTTGTAAATAGTGTTGTCGCTGTACTGATAAAGAGCTCTTGTGCCTCCAGCCTGAGAAGTATAGAAGCTGCGGGAGCTAGTATAGTTGCCGGTGCTGTCGACGACGATGAGAACCAGGTTCTGCATACCGTCATAATCGAAAGGCTGGCTGAAGGGGATGGTTGTCCAGGTGGTGTTTCGGTTGAAATTTACCGAGCCGTTGTATACCAGTGTCATGTTGGAGCCGTTGACGGCGGTCGACGAAGACAACGTTTCATTTTGGGTGGTGGCGATGTAGATCTTGATACGTCGTGTCTCGGCGGTGGATGAGCCGTAGCGGAAACGGACATCATTTATGATGCCACTGCCGCCCAGTTCGCTGCTGAGGAAGAGCTGCTGGCTATAGCTGTAACGGTAGTAGATGTTGGTAGGCAGGCTATTGGAACTGGTGGTGTTGGTGCTGTCGCCAATGCAGACGACGCGGTTTTCGCCCGTACCGCATTCGGTGGAGAAGGAGCAGATGTCGCTGTATTGACTGGTGATAGCCCCATCGCAAAGGCAGCTCACGCGGGCTTCGTAGAGTGTCGACGAAGACAGGCCTGTCAGGTAGTAGCTGCTTGTTGTGAGCCCCGTGATGGCAGACCAGTCGTTGGAGCCGCTCTCGCGGTATTCGAGAGTTGTGCTGATGGCCGACGAAGGAGAGTTCCAGCGCAGCATGGCAGAGGTGCTGGAGGCGAGGGCTGTAAGTGCCGAGGGCCGTAAGCACATAGGTTCGTTATGCGCTTCGTAGCATCCGATGTCGACCGTATTGTCGTAAACTCTCGGGTTGCCGAAGAGGTCTGTACTGCCGCATAGGGAGTTGGCAGTTCCGGCATTGATACAATCCGATTCTTCAGAAAGGCGGAAGTCGTTGTCGTCGGGGTCGGCAAAAGCCACGTATTTTGCATCGGGTTCGATGCCGTTGTTGTCGGATGCGAGGATGATGTTGTCTTGTCTGTTACTGGCAGTCATGTTACTCTCCACTGCGCAATTGATGGCAGTTGAGATAGAGACTTGGTCTGAAATAATGTTGTTGTAGCCCTTATTGTTCCATACGATACAGTTGACAATAGAGGAGCTGTCGTTTTGGTAGACACCTGCAAAAGAGGTGTTCGTCGAGCGATTGCGAACGACATTGCTGTTTACCATTGTAGAGCGGTTCAACGTGACCGTGCCGTAATTGTTCGCTTGGTTGTCGTAGATCAGGCAGTTCGAGATGGTGGTTCTGTTATAGGCATAGATGGCCGAGCCGTTTGATGCAGTGTCGTTGTAGAAGATGCAGTGGCTAATAGTGTCGTTGGACGAGTAGATGCCACCGCCGTTATATGAGTATATTGTCCTGCAGTCGCGTATGGTGGTACCGGTTATGCGGCTGTTCATCGAGTAGATGCCACCGCCGTTGTTGTAGGATTGGCAGTGCTCGATGATGCAGTTTTCGATAGTGGCATACGACGAGTAGATGCCACCGCCGTAAGAGCTGCTACAGTTGCGCACAGTACAGTTGCGTAGGGTGAAACCATGGTAGATGCGTACGCCGCAGTCGGAGCCGTTTTGGATAGTGATGCCGTCCCAGACTGATGTTCCAGTGGGTTGGTAATAGTTGTTGTCGATATAGTAGCCGGCTTCTTCGCCAATGAGAACGGTACGGTCGTTGTTGCCGTCGATGATGGTTGGATTTTGAGCCACATTGCGTTGGTCGAGCGACGACTCCGTGCCGTTGAAACCGCCGTAAACATTGACGCCAAGTTGCATTTTGAATGCCGAGTTGGCGTATTGGTTAGAGTTGTAGGTGGTGTCGCCGAAGTAGGTGCCTGCCGCTACCCATACCTCTATGTCGTTAGCATAGCATTGGTGCAGAGTATGTGCGGCCTGCAAGGCATCGTAGAGCGAGTTGTAGGCAGAGGCCCAGCTGCGTCCGTCAGCTATGTTGGCATTCGATGCTGCATTGACATAGATGCGGTTTTGCATAGATGGCCATGTGGTGAAACTTAGCTGGCGGAACTGCGAGGTGTCGTTGTCGGCGCAGAGTCCAGCTATCACGAAGCGGTATTGCGTGTTGGCACTTAGACCGCTGAAGGTGATGCTTGAATCGGTGGTCGAGATGCGTGTGCCGCCGCCTTGTTCCATGGCGATTTCCGTACCCCATTCGATGAGGTACGACAGAGCGTTGGTGTTTTGCCATGAGATTGTGGCGCTATTGGTGTCGACGGATGTCAGCTCAATGCCATTCACGGCGATGCAGGAAGGGCAGGAGATAGAAAATGTGTCGATATGGAAACCCAGCATCTGCAAAGAGTCGAACTGGCCGTATTCGTTGCCAAAGTCTGATATGTTGATACGGCTGACAGTGTCGTTGTCCGAATTGATGAGCAGCACATGTTGCGAACTGTTGGCATAGTCGTATCGAGGGAAGTATTTGAGAAAGAGTTGGTCGCCAGGGCAGTAGGAGATGTTTTTTTCCATGTAGTGACCATTGTTTATCTGCCAAAAGTTTTGGCTGAAAGAGACGGTATCGAGGACTATACCTATTGGGTGCATCACTACAACCATGGACTGGTCAAATCCGTTGTCGTAGTCGTCGAGCAGAGCCACCTTCCAGTCGCATCCTATGGCATCGCATTCGGTAAAGAAAATTGCGTTGTTCCAATTCGAAGTGTCTCCGTCAGAACAGATGGAACGGATGCTGACACTGTATGGCGTGTTGGCTGTCAGTCCGGTCAGCGACAGGCTGTTGCTGTTTGAGGTGAGCGAAGTTACACTTCCGGATTGGCTGCCGGCCTGGTAGTATTCCACAATGTATGCTACACCGTTTGCGTCCCAAGCCAGGTCGAGACTTGTTGTGGTGCGTCCGGTGAGGTGGATGTTTTGTGGACGTGGGCAGTTAATGCATGTGTTGGTGAAAGAGCCGAGGAATCTCAGACTGTCGGTCTTGTCCATTTGTAAATTGCTTAGACTGAATAGCTCTTCGCCATCGGTGTTCAGAAAAGAGAAGGAGCACTCGTTGTCGTAGTCGCCACTAACCCAACTGAGCGATACTGTTCCGCTGTCGAGTGTAAGGTAAGCCACTGTATCTGTGGCTTGCTGGTTGCTCCATTGCCCAAAACCAAGAGAGGCGACGGTGTTGCCATTTTGTTCAACGATAAGTCTGGCTCCATTCCATCCGTCTCCGTATAAGTCGTGCATCTGCACGGTTACGGTGCAACTGCCGATGTTCTGTGCTTTTGCACCGAAAATCAGGCAAATGAAAGCCAAGCACATCATAATGCGTCGAAAAATACTATTCCTTTCCATAATGATTGTTGTTTGTTTATTATACTATTAATATTTAATTACGGATTAATCATGCTGTTATATGTTATAACGGCATGGTTGTGGTTGTGGTTTGTCAATGCAAAAATAACAATTTTTAAGAAATCGAAGAGCGAATGGGGAAATTTTTTATCGTGAAACAATAATTTTATCCGTCACTCAACGTTAACATTAGGCAAAAAAAACCGACTTCGGATATCAGAGTCTTCGACAAGTCCGCCAAGCAAACACATTTTCTGTTTGCTTCCCTTTGTTGTAATGCTTTCTGTGCTCCGGAGTATTTAAACCGATATAAGATGAAACACATCACTGTCTTAACCCTTTTGTTGTCCCTGCTTCTCCTCACCTCATGCAGCAGCGACCTATACTATGCCGGTTCATTCCTCTACAAGTTCGAACGCAGCAAACCTACAGCCACCGAGAAAATCTACGTCCATCTGCCACAAGAACTTATCCATACCAATTCCTCGCTCAACAACATCGCAGGTTTTATGCTTATGAGCGAACACGAACAGGACTCAGTGATTGGCTCGAAGACAAAGATTCTTGACAAAATCGACGACAGTATATTTCTTTCGCAGTTCAGCTCTGCATTCCTCTTCACCCTCAGCAGGACCCGTATTCCCATCGTCCTTGTCGACGATGCTTCCAACATGCCAGTTGCCGACGATCAGCATCTGACTGTCGATTTCGTTCAAATGGAGGCCGAAGAGTTCCTTGAGCCCTGCACCAGCAGCTTCCGCACACGAAAAGGTCTTGACTATCGCTACGACTACGACCTAAGGCATTTTGCCCTTAACGTATGGCTGAAGCTCGACGCTCGCGACAGCGTGGGCAATATCTATTTCAAAAACGAAGAGGTGGAGGAGTCGTTCCACGGCGTCGTTAATTCTCTCGAGGAAGGTCATGCTACAATGCGTACAAGTTTTGACCGTATCACGGTCAACGACGCTTACCGTGTGGCTCGCCGTTTGGGGTCGTTGTGTGCCACTCTCTATGTCGAAAAAGTGCTCACAGAGTATGTGTGCCGCACAAAAGGGACCAATCATACATATTTTCTCTACGACGCCGGCATGAACACCATAGAGGATGTGATACCATACAGCGAGGGCATCAAGGAGTCGTTCGAGAAGTTATGATAAAGCAAGCTACCTAATTCCAACACGGTTTGCCGTACTGCCTGGGGTGTATGTATGACAGTGTGTGGAGTTGGATGCTATACGAAGCGGATTTCTTTGAGACTGCAGGTTATATCGCGGCCTGTTACGAGTTTTAGCACGAGGTTGCCGAAATGGTCAACATCAATGATGGTGGCCTGTATGTGTTCGCCTTGGTATATATATGAGGCTTGGCTCCCAAGACGGTAGAGCCGTTCCATGTACTGTCGTTTTATGGCGGAAGGGTCTTTTTGGAGGAGATTGTATTCGCTCTGAATGTCCTTAAGGAGAGACGCTAAAACCTCTTCCAGGACGAATTCTTTGCCGCTGAGAAGTTTCATGGATGTCGGATTCGGCACCCATTCGGGGAATATTGTCTGGTTTACATTGAGACCTATGCCGCAGATTGAGTGGGCTATACGGTCGGCATGTATCTGGCTTGAGGAAAGTATGCCGCAGATTTTCTTGTCGTCGACATAAATGTCGTTGGGCCACTTGACGAGGACAGTGCGTGACAGTTGTCGTTCGACACTCGTGGCGACAGCGACGGCGACGGCCATGGTAAGCCCGTATTGTTCGGAGGCACGGAGAAAGGTGGGTTTGAGGATAAGGCTGAAGGTGAGGTTCTTATAAGGCTCGCTGGCCCATGTGTTGCCACGTTGCCCTATGCCTGCAGTCTGCCGACGGGCGCATATAACAGTAAACTCCTCGACATTGTCGGGGTCGAGGAGTTTGCAATAATTGTTGGTTGATTCGAGTGTGTCGAAAAAACGTATGGTCATACTTTGAACGTAAATGAAAACGAGAGCGAAAAAGGGCAGATGCGGTTACTTGGCTTTTTCGCGTGCTCCATTGCTGAAAGCAAAACACCCCTTGCTATGCAGAAGGCAAAAGGCGTATTGCTGACAGGGTGTGTTGTCGTTTCGTGTTTTCAGGATCAGACGGTCATAATCTCTTTTTCTTTGGCGGCGTAGATCTTGTCGCATTCGCCTACAAATTTGTCGGTGATGTCCTGAATGTCTTTTTCCACCTGTTTCACCTCGTCTTCTGGAACGGATTTGTCTTTGAGTTTTTTGACTTTATCCATCACGTTGCGGCGGGCATTGCGGATATTCACTTTGCTGTTTTCCACCTCAGTCTTTGCGGCTTTCGACAGCTCTTTGCGTCGTTCTTCGGTGAGAGGAGGGACGATGATACGGAGTATGTCGCCCTCATGACGCGGAGTGAATCCCAGGTTGGCATCGAGGATGGCTTTGTTGATGGCGCCGATAATGGACTTGTCCCATGGTTGGATGACGATGCTGCGGGCGTCGGGGGTGCTGATGTTTGCTGCTTGGCTAATCTCGGTGGGAGTTCCGTAATAGTCGATTTTGACACCGTCGAGCATGGCCGGATTTGCTTTGCCGGCACGGATTTTTGTCAGTTCTTTTTCAAGGAAATTGATTGCGCTTTGCATGCTTTGTTTTGCTTCGTCGATGCATGCTTTGGATAGGTCGTTCATGATTGCGTTTATTGTGTTTGTGTGGTTTATGTTTTAGGTTATGCACTTACTTCGGTGCCTATCGGCTCACCGCTGACGACGCGTAGCAGGTTGCCAGGGCGGTTCATGTCGAACACATAGATAGGCAGTTTGTTTTCCTCGCAGAGAGCGAAGGCGGTGAGGTCCATGATTTTGAGTTTTTTGCTTAGGGCCTCCTGGAAAGAGAGGGTGCTGTATTTTGTGGCAGTGGGGTCCTTTTCTGGGTCGGCGGTATAGACACCGTCGACGCGGGTGCCTTTGAGGATGGCGTCGGCTTGGATTTCGACGGCACGGAGAGCCGATGCTGTGTCGGTGGTGAAGAAGGGGTTGCCGCTGCCGCCACCTATGACGACGACACGTCCTTCCTTCATGGCCTCGATGGCGCGTCGGCGGCTCATCTCCTTGCAGATGGGCTCTATGGCCAGGCCGCTGAGCAGTTCGGTACGGAGCCCTTGCTTTTCCAGTTCTGCCTGTAGGGCCATGCTGTTGATGAGTGTGGCGAGCATTCCCATGTAGTCGCCCTGGACGCGGTCCATGCCTTTGGCGGCGCCGCTGAGGCCGCGGAATATGTTGCCGCCACCGATGACGATGGCGATTTCAACGCCTTGCTCGACGGCTTGTTTGACGTCAGAGGCATACTGCTCGAGCATCGAAGGGTCGATGCCGTAGTTCTGTGAACCCATAAGGGATTCGCCGCTCAGTTTAAGAAGGACTCTTTTGTATTTCATAGAATAGTTTGTTGTGTGTCGTTTAAAGGTGTGTTTTAAATTTCTTTTTTGTGGAGTAGATGGGACTCGAACCCACTACCTTTTGATTGCGAACCAAATGCTCTACCAGATGAGCTACTACCCCTTTTATAATCTTAATGTTAACTTCGTGCGGAAACGAAAAATATTAGAAACCTTAACTTTAAGTAAGTATCAGTGTGTTATAACAGAGTGCAAATTTACGCATATTTTCTGAATATAAAAGTGTATGAGAAAAAAATAAGCCCTAACGATTATAAAAACTTCAACTTTCTTGTTATAGGACCATGTATATTGCTTTCTATCGCCATGCAAAAGTCTTTTCATTTGCCAAATAGTGGTTTGTGCCATTTGCTGACAGTGGAAGGCCTTTTGTGGATTTTGTCAGGTGTCGCCGGCAACTGCGAGAGCGGCAATGCTGAGCGTGATGGAGTCGATATGCTTCATGGCCATCCAGCAGGCTTCGGTTGTTGCTCCGGTGGTTATGACGTCGTCGACGAGAAGCAGGTGTTTGCCGGCAAAAGCAGAGGGGTTGACGACGTGGAAGACGTCTTTCATGTTGTCGAGACGTTGCAGTCGGTTTTTGCGGGTCTGTGTGTCCGTGTGGCGTATGCGGACAAGGTTGTCGCTCATTATGGGGCGAGGGAACACCATGGCTATGCCTTGGCAGAGCAGGAGGCTTTGATTGTAGCCGCGTCGGCGCTGTTTGCGAGGATGAAGCGGTACGGGAACGAGGATGTCGACATCGTCGAAGCGTCCGCTTTGTGCGATGTGCATACCGAGTTGTCGGCCCATGATGAGGGCGAGATGCTCGTTGCCGTTGTATTTTATCTGGTGCAGAATTTGCTGAGTCTTGTTTTTGCGTCGGAAGATGAGCAATGCTGTCGTGCTCTGTATTGGCAGTCGTCCGATGTATCGTCGTTCGATGAAGTTGTTGTCGTCGGGAGCGTTGAGAGCAAAAGGCAAGTCGAGCATGCAAGCGGAGCAGACTTCTTTTTCGTCGCCCACAAGTGGAGTGCCGCACAGGCAGCACGTGCGAGGAAAGAAGAGTTCTATGAAATCGCGTAGGAGAGACATGAGGCGCTGATGCTGAGTGTCGTCATGGCAGAAGCAGACAGCTGTCGCCGTAGCTAAGGAAGCGGAAGCCGCCTTCGAGAGCATAGCGGTAGCAGCGTCGCCAGTCGTCGCCTATCAGGGCAGAGACGAGAAGGAGGAGAGTGCTGCGCGGCTGATGGAAATTGGTGATTAAACCGCTGATGACGTGGTATTTGTAGCCTGGGGCGATGAGCAGCTGTGTGTCGCCAAAGAGGGTGTCGGCATCGTTGTGTTCCAGCCAGTGCAGCACGTTGCTGTAGGCTTGCCGGGTGCTGATGCTTTGTGTTTCAAGCTTGTATGGATCCCATTGCAGGACGTGCATGGCTTCGAGGTCGGGGTTGTCGTTCAGTTTCACTCCGAACCAATAGACCGATTCGAGGGTGCGCACTGTGGTGGTGCCGACGGGTATGATGGGGTGGCCCAGGTGGTCGATGATGTGCTGCAGGTTCGAGCGGCTTATCTGCACTTTCTCTACGTGCATCTCGTGGCCGCCGATGGTGTCGGCACTGACGGGCTTGAAGGTGCCGGCGCCGACGTGGAGGGTGATGTATTCGGTCTTGAAACCCTTGGCGCGCAACTCGTCGAGCAGGCGGTCGGTGAAGTGCAAGCCTGCCGTGGGTGCTGCCACCGAGCCTTCGTAGTGGGCGTAGACGGTCTGGTAGCGTGTGTTGTCGCTCTCCTCGGCCTCGCGGTGCAGGTAGGGTGGGAGGGGGATGACTCCGACGTTGTCGATCAGTTCGGCAAAGCTGATGCCGCCCGTCCATCGGAAGTCGACCAGCCAGGCTTCGCCTACGGCCTCGCGGCGCGTGGCTTCAATTTTGAATTCTGAATTCTGAATTTTGAATTCGCGTGCCAGTGGGCCTTCTTTCCACTTTTTGTTGTTGCCGATGTAGCAGAGCCAGGTGCATTGCTGGCGTTGCTCGAAGGCTTGGCTGATGGCCATGTCGTGCGGCTCGAGGCAGAAGATTTCGATGAGCGAGCCCGTCGGTTTGCGGAAGAAGAGGCGCGCGTGGATGACCTTTGTGTTGTTGAAGAGCAGCATTGCCCCTTCGGGCAGCAGTTCTGGAAGGTGGAAGAATTGGGATTCAGCGATTTCGCCACCGCGGTAGACGAGCAGCTTCGACTGGTCGCGTTCGGCCAGGGGAAACTTGGCTATGCGCTCGTCGGGCAGGGGGTAGTCGTAGTCGGCAATTGATATGTTGCGAGGATCAGTGGGCATTGCTGTGTCTGCGGGTGAGGATGGAAAGGAGTATGTACCAGATGATGAATAGGGGTAGGAACAAAAAATCGAGTGTGGCTATATATCCCCAAATGGCTATGACAGCGCAGCCTATAAGGAAGATGTACCTGACGGTGTTTGTCTTCCACGAGAGGTCTTTGAAATTCACTTTCAATGAGAACATCGGCATCTCGCTGACCATCATTATGTCGGTGATTATACTCAAAACAGCTACAGCTATTGTTATACTTAAGTGGTCGGTGACAAAACCGGAGTCAATTCCAAAACCTACCCAAATAAGGGCGTTGGCGGGTGTGGGAAGCCCTATGAAGCTGTGAGTCTGGCGTGTATCGAGATTGAATTTGGCCAGTCGGTAGGCGGCGAAAAGGGGCACAAGCAACCCTATGAATCTCAGCCACGGTAGCTGGCTGTTGGCGAACAGCACAAAAAGTATCAATCCCGGTGCCACGCCGCTCGTGACCTCGTCGGCCAGCGAGTCCAGCTCTTTCCCTATCGGTGACGATACGCCCAGCAGTCGCGCCGCCATTCCGTCGAAAAAGTCAAAAAAGATTCCCAGACAGATGAATACCCCTGCCTGTATTAGGCAGCCTTGGGTGGCATAGATACAAGAAAACACTCCGCAAAGCAGGTTGCAGAGTGTTATGAGGTTGGGTATTTGCTTTTTCATTACCAGAGTTTTACAATCAGCTTGAATTCCTCGTCGTCCCAGTAGGCCTTGAATTCGACGTCGACAGCGGCGCGTTCCTTGTAGTTGTATTCCTCGTCGCAGGCCAGTTTGAGGTTCTTGAGGCTGTTGGCCTTGTCACCGAGTCGGGCGTAAGCGACAGCACGGAGGTAGTTGACGTCGGCGTTCTGGTCGAGGCAGCAGTCGAGGGTGCGGATGCTGTTGGAGGTTTCGCCGTTCATGAGTTGGGCGAAGGCGAGGTTGAAGGAACACGACGAACTTTTGAGTTGTTTTTCGGCGGCCTTGTAGTCGCCCTTCTTCAGGTTGAGGATGGGCAGGTTGGTCTCGGCGTCGGTACTGCCTTGGCGCTCGGCCTCTTCGAAATAGTATTTTGCAAGGGCGTAGTCTTTCTGAGCCAGGCAGAGGAGGCCTGTATTGTTAAGGACATCGGGGTTGTGAGGGTTGAGCTGTCGTGCCATGTTGAGGTAGCGTTCGGCTTCGGCGAAGTCCTCGAGGTAGAACGAAACGGCGCCGGCGTTGTTCCATGCAGCCCATTCGGAGCTGTAGTTTTCGGTGGCCCACTTGTAGTATTTCAGTTTGGTTTCGTAGTTGTAGTTGATATAGGCGGCGTACATGAGTTCGTCGAAGGTCAGTTTTGCTGGGTTGAGAGAGGCTTGCTTTGCCAGCTCGGGGTCGGTCTTGCGAGCCTCAGAGTAGTAGAGAGCTATCTGGGCGCGGCGCAGGTTGGGGAAGATGTCGGTGTTGAGTTGGGTGTAGGTCTCGGCCATATTCTTGATCATCTGCTCACGCTTGATGAGGTTCTGTTGGGTTTCGACGATGTTGACAATGGCGTGCTTGTCCTGGATGTCCGACTCTTCGACCATGATGATGAAGTGGACCCAGTCTTCGCCGGCTGCACGAGTGGAGAGGACAATCTGTTTTTGGAGTTCATATTTGTAGTGGTCTACTTCGTAGGCAGGCACCTGTTTGCGGGCAGCCATGGTGTTGAGCACGTCGTCGAGGACGCGTTTGATTTGCACTGTGGCCACTTCGGCACGGTTTTTGCTGACTCCGACATTGTTGGTCTCTTCGCCTTCTGGGGAGGCCCAGCCTGTGATGGTGATTTGCTTAGGCAGTCCGTTTTCGAGCATGATGCGACGGAGGTCTTCCAGTTGGGCTTTGGTGTTGAATGTGCGGTTCATCTGGAAGTTCCAGTCGAGAGTGGAGAGTCCGTTGGGGAAATAGATGTCGGCAGTTTCGACAACACCTTGAGTCTTGTTGTAGTTGACAGGTGAGATGGATATGTTGCCGCGGATGTTGACCCAAGTGGAGGTGGTGTTGACACCGTCGGAGATCAGTACCGTCGGGAAGGCTGTAGTCTTGTATTGTATTTCGTCGGCGAATTTGGCTTCGTCGTCTGTCGTTGAAGCCTTGTATGCCACGGGGGTGAGGGTGACGCGTCCGGTTTCCATGCCGGGTTTGAAGTCGAGTTCGTCGGTGTAGGTGAATCGTCCGCCGTTTTCATAATTTATCGTTATGCCTTCGCCGTTGACGTTTTCACCTTTGAGTGTGACAGGGTCGAGCGGAATGGAACCGCCTTCCCAAGTGAAAACGGGTTGGATGAAGAGTGCGGCGCCCTTGTCAAAGTATTTTTCGGGGAATGAGCCCACGAATTTGACTACGACCTTGTCGTCACGTGTTTCGACGGGGTTAGGTGTGGCCTGATAGCGAACCTTTTTGCTGTTCGATTTCATGCTTGAAAGGCTGTTGCAGCTTACGAGAAGCAGCGAAACAAGGAAAACACTTAGGATCGATTTTTTCATATATTTAGTCTTAATCTGCTGAATTATAAAATGATGCCGTTGTTTGGGCGATATAGTTTAAAATGCAAAGATAATCAAAAAAACAGAATAATTATAAAAAACTTCAAATTCTTCGTTTTTCGGTTTATTCTTTTACCGCATCTTCATCCTTCAGTTCGGGCGAGAGAACGGAGCAAGAATGCGCTTCCCTTCACCTTGATCAGAAAGGTGATGAACTTCTTGTGGCTCGGCTCACTATCCCACTGGAATTGTCCAAACGCCATTCTAAAGCTCATGCAAGCAAGGCTATGGAGGTCTGGATTAATGAGAAGTGTCCGATTTAGGTGGTTTTGTTAGGCGAGGAAGGAATGAGGAGTGATGTCTGCTTTTTTGGGGGGACTTTTTTGTTGCTATTTGTGGTTCGGTAGGTGGTCCTTCAGCTTTCTATTTTGTTTTGGCAAGAGAGGGCCATGGGGCAATAGAGACATGCTTTGCGTAGCGGATTTGCGACGAAGTCGATGTTGGGGTCCATGATTTCGCTGATGATGTTGCTCAGCATGGTTTCAAATCGGTCGATGTCGTCAGGGTGCAGTTCTGTGCAGTTCGTCCACGAAGCGGGCATGAAGTCCCCGCCGAGGGTGCGTAGGGGGAAGATGCCTGACGAGAGAGTGCCGTTGAATTTGTGGGTGCGGCAGTAGAGCCATGCGTAGCATAGCAGTTGGAACCATTTGTCGGGAACGTCGTGTGGATTGGGTTTTTTGTCGTCGACTATCAGTTCATTGTCGTCCACGCTGCCCGATTTGTAGTCGGCTATGCGCAGCAGTCCGTCGAAGTAGTCGATGCGGTCGGCGATGCCGTGTATTTTCACCTTTGTGCCATTGGCGGAGATGTAAGCTTCGAGGGAGTCTTCGGTAAGTTCCATTTTGATCGAGTGTTTGTCAAGGAGGCTTATTTCCCTTTTGAGAAACCTCGAAAGCTGCATTTTTGCCACTTCGCCGTAGAGGTGATTGCGTCCTTCGTTGGAGCGTCCTTTGAGCAGGTCGTCCTGTATGCGATTGTCGACCATTTCAGGAATGTCGTTGAGAGCGTTGGTGAGAGTGGTGCTGCGTATAGTTTTGTCGGTGTCGCGGTTGTAGATTTCGCAGAGTATGGAGTGGATGAACGAACCCAGTTCGTTCGATTCGATGTCCTCGCTCACTTCGTCGTCGGCGTTTACTCCAATGATGTTGGTGTAGTAGAACTTCATAGGACAGCTGCGGTATTGGTTGAGAGCTGAGGGTGAGAAGCCTTTTTCGGCATATTCTGCGAGTTTTTGAAGAGCTTGTTCGTCTTTAGGCATTGAAGAGACACGTTCGGTAGAGGCGTTGAGCGTTTTTGCGGAGACTACGTATTCGTCGACCTTTACAGAAGGATATATTGTAGCGAGTTCGTCTCGTATCTGCCTAATGAAGCGGCTGGGTTCGCCTTTGCCGAGACCTTCGGCATAGGAGCTGTAAAGCAGCCATGCCTCGTCGGTGCGTTGCAGCAGCCGGAAGAAGTTGTAGGCATACACAGCGTCTTTTTCGATGAATGAGGGCAGCTTGAAATCGTGTGTCAGAGAATATGGTATCAGCGAATTGGCAGTGCGTCCCGAAGGGATTGTGCCTTCGTTGACGGAAGTCATGATGAGGTATGGGAAGTCGAGGCTTCGCGTTTCGAGAACGCCGAGGATTTGCATTCCATGCAGAGGTTCGCCATAAAATGCTACGGAACGTCGTTGTGCAATACGTTGGTAGATTTTTTTCAGGGTGTCAATTTTTTCTATTGCATGATATTGGGCTTGCAGGTTGATGAAATAGTCGACAATCTGGACGAAGCAAGCCAGCGACTCTTTTTCTTTGTTGTTTTTCCCAAGGCATCTGGACTGGACGATGGTTGCAGCTAATTGCTTCAGTATGTCGAGAGTGTCGTCGACCGACGGTTCGGCATTCTTGAAGATGAATTGCATTTTTTCGAACCCGCTCAAATCACTTGAGAGTGCAGCTATGTCGTCGGGTGATGCGTAGATGATTTTGTCTTTGTTGATTTTCTTTGCCATTGATTTTGCCATATCGTTGGTTCCAAAAGCTTTGCCGGCTAATGGGTCGGATAGCAGGGCAGTGATGTCGGCATGGTGGAACCGTCCTTTTCTGACGTGGCAATAGAGTGACAGAACTGCGTTGGCGAGGTTGTAAATATTGCTGAGGGAGAATGGGAAACCCATGGTTACGTTGGTGGCGTCGATTTCTGCAGGCAGCGAGTTGAGTACAGGCATCAGCAGTTTTTCGTCGGAGAGGACTACGGCACAGTGTTTCAGTGCGTCTTTTTTGTCTGGGCCGTTGGCCAGTTGTTTGATGATAAGACCTGCCGTTTTGGCTTGTAGTACGTTTTCGGGGCAGTTGACGATATGGATTTTCTTGGTGTTTTGTTTGAAGTGGTTGGTGAAAGGTCCGATATGGTCATAATGCAGAGCCAGTTTGCGTAGGAAATGGCCTGCTTCCTGATTGTTGTCGCTGCAATAGTATTCGTCTCCGTCGCAGATCAGTGTTGCCTTGTGAGGGACGAGAGCGTCGATGATGAGTTGTTCGCTGGCAGAGAGGGCGTTGAAGCCAACGAAATAGATGTGTTTGTGTTTTATCCGGTTGACGAGAGAACCGATATTTTCGGCAACGTAGCGGTAGGCCATGCCGGTGTAGGCTTTGGATTGGTCGAAAAGTCTTTGTCGCAGCTGGCAATAATAGGAATGGAGCGAACTGTAGAAACTGAGGTATTTTTCCTGGAACGTGGTCAGCGGTTTGCCCGACACATCCCATTCGCAGAGACGTTTTTGCGCATAGGTGTTGTCGAAGAGCCGTTTGGCATCCACACAATAGAGGTCGATTTGGGAGAAGTCGTTAATCATCATTTCGCCGAAGGAAATAAACTCTTCGAAGGAGTCGAATTTGCGGTCGTCGCCACCTATATTGCGGTGGATGTCGAACAGTTCGAAGAGGAGGAATTCGTGCGGAGCGATGTTGAGGTCGCATAATGAGTTGACGAGGTCGTCCATGCCGATGATTGAGGGGAGGAAGAACGGGGACTTTGCGAGCGATTGCAGTTCGTTTTGGAGGAAGAGGCCTGCACGTCGGTTGTTGAATACCACTAAGGTGTCGATCAGGTTGTAGTCCTGCTCCTTCAGGATTCGTTCGGCTACGGAGTGTAAGAATGTCATAATGAGTGATGGTTTAAGGAGAACAAAACGCTAAAACGACATTATAACGATGTGCACGAAAATAAATTTTGTCAGTTTGTTGAATTTCTTTATTTTTGCAGAATCCAACAAGGCTCCACCTGTTTTCTGAGACGGGCGGAATGAGTTGTATAATAGATTGTTTGATAGAAAAAATAGATTTAATAATAGTAATAAAATAGTTAAAATGCTAAAGAAATTGAAATACCTGTTGCCTGTAGCAGGTCTGCTGCTGATGACGGTTTCGTGCCGTCAGCAGAGGGAAGTGGCATATGTGAAAGATGCTGTCCGCGACTCGTCGATGGTGCTAAAGGGTGAGTTCACTAAAGGAATCCAGGCCAACGACATTTTGTACATCTATGTGGAGAGCCAGACGACACAAGCCACAGTGCCGTTTAACCAGGAGACCAACAAGGTTGCCGTCCATGACGGGGCGGTCATGAATCCTGGCACAGGTGCGGTACAGGGCTATTTGGTGAACCAGGATGGAGATATAACATTCCCCGTACTCGGCAAGATCAAAGTGTTAGGTCTTACTCATCAGGAGTTGGCACGCGTCATAGAGCAGCGTTTGAAAGACGAGGGACATGTGTTAGACCCTGTAGTTACAGTGAAGCTGATGAATTTCAAGGTGTGTGTGCTTGGAGACGTGACACGCCCTGGCCAATTGGTGGTTCAAGGCGAGCGTCTTACCATCTTCGAGGCACTCAGTATGGTCGGCGACCTAACAATATACGGTCAGCGCGAGAATGTTACCGTTATACGTGAAGAGAATGGCCACCGAATAATCGGCACGTTGGATTTGACCTCCGAAGAGGTGTTCAACTCGCCATACTATTACCTGCATCAGAACGATGTTGTCTATGTGGAACCGAGCAAGCGCAAGAAAGTGAACGCAGACAGAGACCCGATGATAATGTCGTACATTTCGAGTGGCCTTTCGATGTTGTCGGTGCTTTCGTCGATGTTCTACTATTGGACTATAACCAAACAGTATAGGAAATAATATTAACGTTCCGGTCTCCTCATCGAGACGTTCGATATGGACGAGCGATGGAGGAGTGAACGGAAAAAGCAATTTCAGATATGGAAAACAATCAGATTTTGAATCAGCAGAACGCTAACCAGGAGAATGAGAACGCCATTTCGATAAAGGATATCGTTTTCATCGTCATCAACAATTGGTACTGGTTCGTGATATCAGTGTTGGTGTGCCTGGTAATAAGTGCATTCATGTACAAGTCCAAGCCGAAGGCTTTTACCGACAATGCCACGATCCTGTTGCGCGACGACAACAACGGCAAAGGCATGAAGAGCCAGAACATGGATGCCATATTTGCAAATATGGGGTTCAATAATAGTTCGTTGTCGATTGAGAACGAGATATATATCATCAAGTCGACACCCTTGCTGATGAAGACGGCCGAAAGGTTAGGTCTCACCAACTGGTGCAACCGCAGCGCGATGTTCAAGAAAGTATCGTATTACAGAGACAGCCCGATGCGGTTGAGCGTATACAACACTGAAGTGGACAGCCTTGAAATAGCGTTAGGCATGGAGGTTACTCCTGTCGATGCCAACAGCTACATGTACAAGCTCGTCTCATACAACGGTCAGAAAGTGAAGGGAGAAAAGAAGCAAGCAGCCTTCAACCAGATAGAGAAACTCAATGAGTACATAAGTTTTTCGATAGAGAGGCTGGAAGCTTTCGGCAAAGACGACCTTGACGTCACATTTAATATGGGCTACACACCGCTATACAATGTGGCCAAAAGCATGAAGGGCAGACTTGAGGTGTCGCGAGTGGACAAGGTGGCGTCGATTATTTCGATTTCGTATACCGATGCAAACCAGCAGCGTACGCAGGAGGTTATAGACACCTTGATAGCTGTTTACAATGAAGATGTGGTGAACGACAAGAACCTTGTAGCTCAGAAGACAGAGAAGTTTATCGACGACCGTATAGCGTTGATATCGGGCGAGCTCAGTATTGTCGACGACCAGGTGGCAGCCATCAAGCGTAATAGTAATGTCCCTGACTTTACGTCTGCCACGGGTACAATACTCCAGTCGAGTACGCGCTACGCCGACGAGGTCGTGTCGTTAGAGGCGGAGCTTGAGGCCATCAAGATGGTCCGCGACCATCTGAACAGCCATACCAATGATGACGAGCTGATACCGTCGCTCATCATTTCTGATGTGCAGGTGTCTAACCTCATAACAGTATACAACAACCAGTTGCTTTCGTTTCAGCGCTTGGCGCGTGGAGCAGGAGCCAACAATCCTAGCGTGGTCACCTCAAAGCAGGAGCTGCAGAAAACGCGTGACGCTGTCCTTTCTTCAATCAACAACTTGATCAGTTCGACGAATGTGCGTCTGTCGGGAGCCAAACGTCAGGAGCGTCAGCTTACGCAGCGTGCCAGTGATATACCTGGTTTGTCGAAGGCAGTCAGTTCCGTCGAGCGCCAGCAAAAAATCAAAGAAGAGCTGTATCTCTACTTGTTGAGCAAACGCGAGGAGAACGCCATGAACCTTGCAGTGACCATATCTAATGCCAAGGTAGTGGAGAGCGCCACACAGATCAAGGTAGCTCCAAGTCTTATGATGTTTGCGCTTGTAGCCCTGGTGTTGGGTCTTGCAATACCTGCTGCGGTGATGTTCTGCCTGTCGTTCTTCAACACTAAGTTGCGTGGCAAACCCGATGTGGAGCGAGCCCTCTCCATCCCCGTGCTCGGCGAGATACCTTCCAAGCCCGAAAGCAAGGCCAATGACGAGGTGCTTGTCACTGCCAATGGCACGGACACCATCACCGAGGCATTTCGAATATTGCATTCCAACATACCGTTCTTCCTTAACGACGAAAACAAGAAAGTGCTTCAGACGGTGTCGACAACACCAGGCGAAGGAAAGTCGTATGTCAGTATTAACCTTGCCTTGTCGCTGGCCTATACCGGCAAGAAGACAATTCTGCTTGACCTCGACTTGCGCAAGCGCAGTACGTCGAAGACCATAGACCGCCACAACCGTATGGGTATTATCCACTACCTGCTGGGCAAGGAGAACGAGATAGACAAGATTATCACCAAGAGTGACTCGTCGGAGAATCTGGACTATATAGTCTGCGAGAAGACACCGCCAAATGCCACCCAGTTGCTCATGAACGGCCGTTTCGAGAAGTTGATTGAGTATTTGCGAGAGCGTTACGACTACATAATTCTCGACTCGACGCCGGCACAGATTGTTGCCGATGCCGCTATCGTGAACCGTTCTGCCGACCTTACGATGTACATCATGCGTGTGGGTCGTTTCAACAAGGGAGCCTTCCCGTTCGTTCAGGAACTTTCCGACAAGCAGAAGTTCAAGAATATGGCAATTGTCCTCACCGACACACCGCTCATCAAGCGCCGTTACGGTGGCTACGGCTACGGTTATGGCTACGGTTACGGCTATGGTTACGGCTACGGCTATGGTTATGGCTATGGTTATGGCTACGGCTATGGCGAGGACAGCGAAAAAGACAAAGAGAAATGAAAGGAATAGTATTGGCAGGCGGGTCTGGGCCCCGCCTGTATCCTATAACAAAGGGAGTCAGCAAGCAGCTGTTGCCTATCTACGACAAGCCGATGGTATACTATCCCATCTCGGCACTGATGTTGGCCGGCATACGCGACATACTGATTATCTCGACGCCGACAGACCTTCCGGCTTTCCGTCGACTGTTAGGAGACGGGAGCGACTTTGGAGTCCGTTTTTCGTATGCCGAACAGCCATCACCCGACGGATTGGCTCAGGCATTCATTATAGGAGAAGATTTTATAGGGGACGACAGTGTGTGTCTCGTGCTTGGCGACAATATCTTCCAGGGTTCTGGATTTTCGCGTCTGCTCCGTGAGGCTGTAGCGTCGGCCGAGGAGGAGCACAAAGCCACGGTATTTGGATACTGGGTGGCAGACCCGCAGCGATATGGAGTGGCAGAGTTTGATGGCCACGGCAACGTGCTGTCGATAGAGGAGAAGCCCCAACAACCGAAGTCTAATTATGCTGTTGTCGGGTTGTATTTCTATCCCAACAAGGTGGTGGAGATTGCCAAGAGCATAAAGCCGTCACTTCGTGGAGAGTTGGAGATAACGAGTGTAAATCAGGCGTTTCTTAACGATGGTGATTTGAAAGTGAAGCTGTTGGGGCGTGGTTTCGCGTGGTTGGATACCGGCACGCACGATTCGCTGTCGGAGGCATCGACCTTTATAGAGGTTATTGAAAAACGTCAAGGGTTGAAGATAGCATGCCTCGAGAGTATTGCCTACGAGAAAGGCTGGATAGGCGACGACGATCTGGAACGCATAGCCAAACCTATGGCAAAAAACCAGTATGGGCAATACCTGCTTTCACTGATAAAGAACAGATAGTGAAGCCATAATGTGGACAGATGCGGCAGAATGAATGGTAAAGATCGAACTAAAACAACTAATAGAAACTAAAATATGGAAATAACCAAGACAGAAATACCAGGTGTGTTGATAATAGAGCCTACGCTGTACGGAGACGAGCGAGGATATTTTTATGAGAGTTTCAATGAGCGAGAATTCCGCGAGAAGACCGGTTTCAAGGTTCATTTTGTGCAGGACAACGAGTCGAAGTCGTGCTATGGAGTGGTGAGGGGCCTTCATTTCCAGCGTCCGCCACATGCCCAGAGCAAACTGGTGCGCGTGGTGAAAGGAGAGGTGCTCGACGTTGCGGTGGATATACGTCCGCGTTCCGAGACGTTTGGCAAATATGTGGCAGTTCATCTGACGGCGGAGAGCCACCGCCAGTTTTTCATACCCAAAGGTTTTGCCCATGGCTTTTCGGTGTTGAGCGACGAGGTTATATTCCAATACAAGTGTGACTCGTTCTATAATCCCGCTTCTGAGGGAGCCATAGCGTGGAACGACCCAGAGCTCGGCATAGACTGGCTTATTCCGTCGGACAAGATCATCCTTTCGGAAAAAGACAGGAACCACCCTCTTTTCAGCTCGTTGGAAGTCAGGAAAGAAGAGACAGACAAGCAGGGCGGTTTGAAGACTGAAGAGGATAACTCTTTATAAAAGAGCGAATAAATAAGCTTAACGTCACGACTCATTATAAATCAATATATAATTCACAGTTCAACCATGAATATCCTTGTAACGGGGGCCAACGGACAATTAGGGAGCCATATACGGCTTTTGGGAGAGCAGTCGCAACATCGCTATTTCTTCACAGATGTTGAGGAGTTGGATATAACGCGGCGCGATGCTGTGTTCAATTTTGTTCTTACCAACGGTATATCGGTCATAGTCAATTGTGCAGCCTACACCAATGTGGAAGCTGCTGAGGATGACGAGGAAAATGCCGACCTGATTAACAATACGTCAGTCCGATACATGGCCGATGCCATGAAAGTGAGCGGTGGAACATTAATCCACTTTTCGACAGACTATGTGTTCGGTGGCGGCGACCACAACCGTCCCTGTAGCGAGGATGCCACATTGAACCCTACTGGTGCCTATGGCCGAACCAAGTTGCGTGGCGAACAAGCCATAGAGGAGATGGGATGTCACTTTATGGTTATCCGCACCGGATGGCTGTATAGCGAGTATGGGAAGAATTTTGTTAAGACCATGCTGCGCATTTTCGAAGAAAAGGCGTCGTGCAAAGTGGTGTTTGACCAGGTAGGCACCCCTACCTATGCTGGCGACTTGGCACGAGTGGTGTATGACATAGTGGAGAGTGAGCAGTACAGAAATCATGACGGATTCTACCATTTCAGCGACGAGGGAGTATGCAGCTGGTACGACTTTGCCAAGGAGATAGCTCGCCAGTCGGGACTTACTGCTTGTCGCATAGAGCCATGCCATAGTGACGAGTTCCCCAGCAAAGTGGAACGTCCCCCGTATTCGGTGCTTGACAAGACAAAGATAAAACGAACCTTCAGAATAGAAATACCATACTGGACCGACTCGCTGGGCAGGTGTCTTGCAAACCTGAGAGGAGCAGACAGTCCGCGTGTTGAGGAATAGTATATATAATATATCATATTAATTAGAATAGTAATAATCAAAATCAATAAGCTATGAACATCATCATCACTGGTGGCGCCGGATTCATCGGGACCCATGTCGTAAAACTGTTTGTCAACAAGTATCCCGAGTATCACATCTTCAATGTCGACAAATTGACATATGCTGGCAATCTGGCCAACTTGAAGGATATTGAGAACAAGCCCAACTATACTTTTGTAAAGGCCGACATTTGTGATTTCGATACCATCTATGCGCTGATGCAGCGCGAACATATCGATGGTGTCATACACCTTGCAGCAGAGAGTCATGTGGACCGCAGCATCAAGGACCCGTTCACGTTTGCAAAGACAAACGTTATGGGAACCTTGAGCATGTTGCAGGCTGCCAAGCTGTATTGGGAGTCGTTGCCGGAGAAATATGAAGGCAAGCGCTTCTATCATATCTCTACCGACGAGGTGTATGGAGCATTGGAGATGACCCACCCCGACGGCATAGAGGCACCGTTTACAACCAAGGCCTCGAGCGGCAAGCACCATATGGCATACGGCGACAAGTTCTTCACCGAGGATCTGAAGTATATGCCCCATAGTCCGTATAGTGCCGCAAAAGCAAGCAGCGACCATTTTGTGCGTGCATTTCACGACACCTATGGCATGCCTACCATAGTGACAAACTGTTCGAACAATTATGGACCATATCAGTTTCCTGAGAAACTGATACCGTTGTTTATTAATAATATACGTCATCGCAAACCGTTGCCGGTATATGGTAAGGGCGAGAATGTTCGCGACTGGCTCTATGTCGAAGACCATGCCCGTGCCATCGACCTCATCTTCCACAAAGGCAAGATAGCTGAGACCTACAACATAGGCGGATTCAACGAGTGGAAGAATATTGACATCATCAAGGTGCTCATCAATACGGTCGACCGCCTACTGAACCGTCCGGAGGGAGCCGACATGGACCTTATAACCTATGTTACTGACAGAGCCGGTCACGATATGCGTTATGCCATCGACAGCTCGAAGCTGCAGCGTGAGCTGGGCTGGGAACCGAGCCTTCAGTTCGAGGAGGGCATCGAGAAGACGGTGCGTTGGTATCTTGACAACCAGGATTGGATGGACAATATCACCAGCGGAGAATATGAAAAATATTATGAGTCGATGTATGCAAATCGTTAATATTATCTGTAAGTAGTTTATTCTAAATGTTTTTACCCCCCCCCATATCAGCCAATACTTCCGTTGTCACGTTGTTGGATGTGGTGAGAGACATAAATGTTGTAACTATGATTAGTCCAGAGATGATATATTGGATTTCAGCATTGCTGCCATTTGTCTTGATGCCGTTGTTGTTGCCAATGGTGGTGCTTATGGCGCGTCGCAAGGGGTTGACAGACCATCCCAGTGCTCGCAAACTGCAGGAGCGTCCTGTGGCGGTAATGGGGGGTACTGTCATGGTCTTGGTGCTGTGTATCACTATGGTCATCATCAATCTCTTTTATGCAATTGACGAGTTTTTCCCGGCCATGTGCGTCATGGTAATCATGTTTATTTTCGGGTTGCTTGACGACAGTATCGGACTTAGTTGGCAGTTCAAGTTTGTAGTGCAGATTGGGGTGGTGTCGCTCTTGTTTTTTGCCGGAAACTATGGTGTCTATTCTCTCTATGGCCTGTTTGGAATAGGTGGTCTACCCATGTGGCTGTCGTATCTGCTGACGGTATATGCCGGTTTGCTGCTGTTGAATGGTGTCAATTTCATTGACGGTATCGATGGATTGGCGTCGGGGCTCGGAGTATTGACAGGAGCGGTTATGGGAGTTTGGAACATCGGGCACGGATTCATCACACAGGCCATTGTGTCGTTCGTCTTTGTGGGTATTATGTTGGCTTTCTTCTTTTTCAACGTGTTCTCGAAGCGATACAAGATGTACATGGGCGACTCAGGATCGCTGGTGCTTGGCTTTTTCATATTCATTTCGGCGTGTCCAGATACATTTATATCGGGCGTGAAGCTGTATGTTATTGATTCCTATTTTGTGAGTTTTACTGTAGCATTGCTGTCGGCTGTGATATTTGATCTCGTGAGGGTCGCGGCATTAAGACTTATGCATGGCCATTCGCCGTTCCTTCCCGACCGTACACACCTGCACCATGTTTTTGTCGATTGCGGCATGAGCCATTTGATGACCACGCTGACAATAGTCTTTTTGAATATTGTTGTCCTTGCCCTTTGGTTTGTTACTGCGCGAACTGGGATGAACATCACGGTGCAGTTTTTCCTGACGTTACTGTTTGGCGTGGTGTTTTTGTGGGGCCCATACTTTATGTTGTCCTGGCTTCGCGACCGCTATCACCACGTCTATTTTGCCATAAGCCGCATGAACGAAACCATATCGTCGGGACTTGACAAGATAGGCAGTTTAATCGGACGTATATTAGACGGACCGCGTGCCCGTAGGATTACACATAGGATCAAATGAAAAATTTTGCTGTCATAGGAGTTGGGGGCTATGTTGCCCCGCGTCATCTCAAAGCCATCAAAGAGACAGGCAACCGCTTGCTCTCGGCCTATGACCGTTGTGACAGTGTAGGCATACTCGACTCATATTTCCCGGAGGCTGCTTTTTTTACGGAACAGGAACTTTTCGACCGTCATAACAGTCTGCTGAAGGGCAGAGGTGAGGCGTTGGACTATGTGTCGGTGTGCACGCCCAATTATCTCCACGATGCCCATACACGATATGGTCTGCGTCTTGGAGCCGATGTGATATGCGAAAAACCTGTTGTGCTGAATCCATGGAACATCGATGGTCTGGAACGCGTGGAGCAGGAGACAGGACGCAAAGCATACACCATACTCCAGCTTCGTTTGCATCCCTCGGTGGTTGCTCTGCGCGAAAAAATATTGAATGGGCCGAAGGATAAAGTGTATGATGTCGACCTGACGTACATCACGTCGCGAGGCAACTGGTACTATGCCTCTTGGAAGGGCGATGTGCACAAAAGCGGAGGCGTTGCCACCAACATAGGAGTCCATTTCTACGATATGTTGAGTTGGATTTTCGGCGACGTTACGAAAAATGTCGTCCACGTTGCTTCGCACGACCGCGTGGCGGGCTATTTGGAGTTGCAGCGGGCCCGTGTGCGTTATTTCTTGAGCATCAATGCCGATACCCTTCCGCAGGAGGCCACGTCGCAGGGCAAACGCACCTTCCGTGCCATATATGTCGACGGCGAGGAATTTGAGTTCAGCCAAGGTTTCACAGAACTGCATACCCAAAGCTATGAAAAAATATTGGCAGGAGAGGGATTCTCGATTTCCGAAGCCCGCAACTGCATACAGATAGTGCACGATATACGCAATGCACAACCCGTCGGCCTTGTGGGTGACTATCACCCACTGGCCAAGTATCCATTAACCAAACACCCATTCGGATGGTAGAACAGGTATTCATACACGAGAGCAGCTATGTCGACGATGGCGTTACCATCGGAGCCGGCACCAAGGTGTGGCATTTCTGCCATATCCAGAGTGGCGCTGTTCTTGGCGAACGCTGTTCGTTGGGGCAGAATGTCAACATAGGCCCCAATGTCCGCATCGGCAACGGAGTGCGCATACAGAATAATGTCTCGGTCTACGAGGGTGTTGAGATTGAGGATAATGTTTTTCTTGGACCCAGCTGTGTCTTCACCAACGTGCTGATGCCGCGTATGGATCGACCGGCCAATGGCCACTACGAGCGCACCTTGGTCCGCGAGGGTGCTTCGATAGGCGCCAACGCCACCATCGTCTGCGGCCACACCATTGGTCGCCATGCCCTTGTTGGTGCCGGCGCAGTGGTGACCAAAGATGTGCCCGATTATGCAATAGTGGCCGGCGTTCCGGCAAAAATAATAGGTAAAGTGGAGGAATAGTCGATGCAGTTTCGGGATCTACATAGACAGTACGAGGCAATGAAGGCCGAAATCGATGCAGCGCTGCTCGGTGTTGCCGCTTCGGGTTCGTTCATACTCGGCGACGTGGTGGCCGGATTGGAACGCCAGCTGGCCGACTATGTGGGCGTGAAACATTGCATCACCTGTGCCAGCGGCACCGATGCACTGCGGCTTTCGCTGATGGCTCTGGGTATCGGTCCCGGCGATGCTGTCTTTGTGCCCGACTTCACCTTCTTTGCCACAGCTGAAGCTGTGGCTATGGTTGGAGCAGTACCGGTGTTTGTCGACGTCGATCGTGCGACATTCAATATCGATACTTCCGACCTCAACGAAAAACTTACCGCCATACGGAATAGAGGGAAGTTCGCGCCCAAGGCGGTCATCGCTGTTGACCTTTTCGGACAGCCGGCAGAATATGATTTCTTGGTTGGCTACTGTAGAGAACGTGGACTTATACTTGTCGAAGACGGCGCACAAGGCTTTGGCAGCAGCATCAATGGCAAGCGTGCCTGTTCCTTTGGCGAAATCAGCACTACCTCCTTCTTCCCGGCCAAGCCTCTGGGCTGCTATGGTGATGGCGGTGCCATTTTTACCCATAGTGACGACTATGCTGCCCTGCTGCGCTCGCTGCGTGTACACGGCAGAGGTACAGATAAATACGACAACGTCCGCATTGGCCTCAACTCGCGCCTTGACACTCTCCAGGCGGCTGTGCTTCAGGTCAAGTTGCGTCATTTCGACGACGAACTGGAGACCGTGAACCGCATTGCCGAACGCTACACCGAGTTGCTTTCGGGCAAGGTGAAGACCCCCATCGTTCCCAAGGGCTACTGCTCTTCGTGGGCGCAATACACCATACAGATGCCAAACCGCGACGAAGTGCAGGCACGCCTCAGGGCTGCCGGCATCCCGTCGATGATATACTATCCCCGGACCTTGAGCCGCCAGACGGCCTTTGCCCACCTAAAACAGACTCCCTGCCCTGTGGCCGACGAGCTGACAAAAACGGTACTCTCCCTCCCGATGTACCCCTATATGACAGACGAAGAAATAGAATCAGTAGCATCAGCAATATGAAACCACTTGACGAAATAAAGATATGTGTTGTCGGTCTCGGATATGTGGGCCTCCCGTTGGCGTGCCTTTTTGCGTCGCGCTATCCTGTCGTAGGTTTAGATATAGATGCTGGCAGGGTGCTGTCGATAAGCGAAGGCGACGACCGTACGGGCGAGGTGTCGAAATCCTGCTTGGAATCGGCCCTGGAAAGCGGAATGTTGCGATGCGTAAACAATGTCGCCGAAGCGGCAGGGTGTAATGTATATATAGTGACTGTTCCCACACCGGTGGACTGCGACAACCGTCCGGACCTGTCGCCTCTGATCAATGCCAGCCGTATGGTAGGATCGGTTCTGAAAGAAGGAGATGTGGTGATATACGAGTCGACTGTATATCCCGGAGTGACCGAGGAGGTTTGTGTTCCAGTATTGAGGGAAGCGTCAATGCTGCCATATAATGAGGGATTCTTTGTAGGCTATAGTCCCGAACGTGTCAACCC
>CAMOFI010000006.1 GCA_946613135.1 uncultured Bacteroidales bacterium | reverse complement strand
ACCGCCTTTGTCCGCAGCGACGGCAACGCACACTACACCGTTCGCTATTTCACGCCCAAGGGCGAAGTGGAGCTGTGCGGCCACGCCACGGTGGCCACTTTCGCGCTGCTGCACCAACTGGGTGAAGCCATTGGCAAATGCCTGTGCCACACACTGGCAGGCGAACTTGAAGTAGAGGCCGCAAAGGAAGTAATGATGCAGATGGCCACACCGCGCATCGTCGGCACCCTGTCAACGTCCGAGGCCGAGGAGGCCTACCGCGCCGTGGGTCTGAAAGACTACCGCCCCACCCTTCCGGTACAAATCTCATATTCAGGCCTGTCGGACGTGATGCTGCCGATGCCTTCGGTCGAAACGCTCAACGCCTTGCAACCCGATATGAGAGCAATAGCAACGTTCACACAAAAGCTTGACATAGTGAGCATTCATCCCTTTGCTTTCGGCAACGACGGCCACACGGCCCACGTGCGCGACTTCGCCCCGGCATACGGAGTGCCCGAGGAAAGCGCCACAGGCACAGCCAACGCCGCCATGACACACTACCTCGCCGAGAACGGCATCATCGGCCCCGGCAGCCATAGTTTCCTTCAGGGCGAGACGATGGGCCGTCCGTCGGTGATAAACACCAGGCTTGCCTCTAATGGTGAAATTCGTATCGGCGGAATGGCAGCAATTGTGGCAGAGGGACTACTGCATATGCCCAAATGAACACCAGAATACAATAATTTGGCAAACCGTTCGTTCTACTGCAAAACTGAAATAAAATGAAAAAACACGTCTTATTTATATGCTTGATTTGTTGCGTATTTCCTCTTATGGCACAAATCACACACACAGCCTCAGGCAATGTCGACAAGACAGCTGAGGAAATCCTTAAAAAAGCATCAAAGAAGATAGAAGCCTCAAGCGGCGTGACTTTCAACGTTACAATGTCGAACTTGGACGCCAACAAAAAAACAACGGGCAAACTGACAGCATCGGTACTGTACCAACAGGGAAAATACTGTGTAACGTTCAACAATAACGTATTATATTGTGACGGAAAGTCGACATGGCATTGGAACAAGGACGCTAACGAGGTGGTTGTGAACAATCTTAGCAGCGCCAGTGATGACTTGATGAACCCTGGGGCTCTGCTTGCCAACTACAACAAAAACTTCAAATCGAAATTCATCCGCCAGGAGGATAATGGCGATTTTGTTATCGACCTGACTCCTAAAAAAAATATGAGCTATTATAAAATACGCATCATCATTAATGACAAGTATACAGTGAAACGGATGGAGATGCACAACTACGATTCGTCGTGTGCAAAATACGATATATCAAAATTCTCGGCAGCTAAAAATAGTTCAGGAACATTCAGTTTTCCACAGAAGGACTATCCCAATGTCGAAATTATAGATATGCGTTAAAACAAAACAAACACAAACTTCCCATTTGCTACAAAATGACAATACTTTTACTCGAAACAGCCACGCAAACATGCTCTGTCGCTCTGTCGAAAAATGGTGCGATTGTCTCCGAAATACATAGCGACGAAAGCAATGCCCATTCGTCCAAGCTGGCTGTTTTTATCGATTCTGTTTTGAAAGATAACGCCATCAAAAATACTGACATCGATGCTGTCTGCGTTTCGTCCGGACCGGGTTCCTATACTGGTCTGCGTATAGGCGTAAGCAGTGCCAAAGGAATATGCTATGCATTGGATATTCCTTTAATCTCTGTTCCGACACTCCAAAACATGGCATCGCTATACTATATGCAGCACCCCGACTACCAAGGACTTGTATGTCCAATGATTGATGCTCGACGAATGGAATGCTACACAGCCATTTATAGTCGAGATGGGCAGGAAAGAGGAACTATGGCAGAGGTTATTGAAAAAGGCATGTACGACATGTGGCTCGACAGAGGACCCGTAACATTCATTGGCGACGGTGCAGCTAAAACGCACGACATCCTCTCGGTGCACCAAAACGCATGCTACGACACGGATTTCACGATATCTGCATCAGGCATGATTCCCATCGCTGAGGCGAAGATGGCAAATAATGAAACTGAAAATGTCGCTTACTTCGAGCCCTTCTATCTGAAAGATTTTGTGGCAAAAAAATCTGTCGTTCACGGATTGAGGGACTGAAGAGTCGAGAATCCATTTTCAATGTACCAAAACTTTTTATCCACACTTACGCAAAACTAATCACTCGACATGCTGCGCTATATAGGGAAACGACTGATGTATGGACTCCTTGTCATTTTTGGAGTGGTGACTCTGGTGTTCTTTCTTTTCAATATATTGCCAGGCGATCCCGCCCGTATGATGCTTGGCCAGCGTGCCGACGCCGAAAGCATTGAAATCATCAATCGAGACCTCGGAAGAGACAAACCTTTGGGCATTCAATATTTGAGCTATCTCAACGATTTGTCTGTCATTTCGTTTCACAACAACAAGGATAGTGAAAGCCATTGGTATCTCGATGACGAGAAATATTTCCCTTATGCCACCCTGTTGAAAATAGGAACCACTTCGGTCGTGGCCAAAATGCCATATTTGAGACGTTCGTACCAGTCAAAGCGGAAAGTGTCGGAGATAATCGGCACAGCATTTCCGCAAACAGCTGTTCTGGCATTAACCGCCATGGCTTTTGCTTTGGTAATAGGCATACTGCTCGGCACTTTATCGGCACTCCACAAGGGGTCATGGATCGACAGGCTCACCCTGTTCCTTTCCACTCTTGGCATGTCGCTGCCGTCGTTCTTTGCGGCAATACTTATAGCATGGTTTTTTGCTTATGTATTGGCAGACTGGACCCACCTCAACATGTTTGGCAACTTGTATTCTGTCGACGACTATGGCAACGGCGAATACCTTAACCTCCGCAACCTCATCCTGCCTGCTTTAACCTTGGGCATAAGGCCGTTGGCAGTACTCGTGGAATTAACCAAGAATTCCATGCTCGAAGCCCTATCGCAAGACTATATCCGTACTGCCAGAGCGAAAGGCATGAGCCGGTATCGTATGATTTTCAGACATGCACTGCGCAATGCAATGAATCCCGTTGTCACCTCCGCTTCTGGATGGCTGGCAGGACTTTTGGCGGGTGCTGTGTTTGTGGAATATGTTTTCGACTGGAAAGGAATGGGAGTGGTCATCGTTGACGGTCTTGAGAAATACGACTTCCCTGTTGTTATGGGTGCCATCCTGTTTATATGCATCCTGTTGGTCATCATCAACATCATTGTTGATATCCTTTATGGCATACTCGATCCGAGAGTCAGGCTGGAATAAAAGCCCGACCGAATTCTTACAAGCGGAATGATACAGCTACGGGGTGAAACTCATTGTTCCACCCCGTAGTTTTATTGTTTTGGAAAGAGCTCCTTGCGTGGTTTGCGTAACGGAGGGACATATCCTTTATGGAATACCTGCCTGTGGGTCAACAACAGGATCAACGAAAGGAGTGCGCCAAGGAGATCACATATTGTGCACGACAACCATACACCTGTCACACCATCGCCATACATCCTGTACATTATGCCAGGCAGTATGAGAGAAATGGGTATCAAGAATATGACCTGGCGCGACAGGCTTGTCACAATTGCTATCCACGGCAAGTCTATCGACTGGAACAATTGCGAGTTGACTACAGTAAAGGCAATAAAAGGAGCAAATACCATCAGATAGCGCAACGCAGGAACGCCCATGTCCAATATCAACGTCTCGCTGTTGAAACAGCTGATTATGGTGCGAGGAAACAGCATCGACAGTGTTGTGCCTATTATTCCAATAATGACACACACTTTCATGGTGAGCATATATACTTCGCGCAGTCTGTCGTTGTGTCCGGCACCGAAGTTGTAGCCTGCAATAGGTTGCATGCCCTGGCATACACCAAGCAACATCATCAATACAAGTCCCGCAGCGGCATTGACAACACCATATACAGCAACAGCATTGTCTCCACCGTAGAGAGACAGCTGCTTGTTGATGATTGCCATCACGGCAAAAGCAGCCACATTCATCGAAAACGGACTTATGCCGATAGCCAATATGTTGCGGAATATGTAAAGTTTTGGCGCCCAGCAGTGCTTCTTGAATCGGATAAACGACTTGCTGCTGACGAAATGCATTACCGATACAATGGCAGTCGATGCCATAGATATTGTTGTACCCCATGCAGCACCTACAACGCCCATATTCAACACATTGATGAAAAGAAAATCGAGAAAGATGTTGGCTATGGCGCCTCCAATCATTATCCACATGGCCTTCACGGGATAGCCCGATGCCCTGATAAGTCCGGTCAGGTTGTATGTCATAGTAACCAGAAACATGCCAGGCAAAACAATATCCATATATTCGCATGCATAGTTGATGCTGTCAGGCGACGCACCAAACAACATCAGAATGGGACGCATCCATATATACCCCGCAACGACAAACAAAAAACCGAAGAAAAAAGTCAGCAGCATAGTGTTGCCCAATATCTTCTCCGCCCAGCGTTGATCCTTTCGGCCAAGCACGATACTCATACGTGCCGATGCTCCGGCTCCGACAAGCGAACCAAAGGCATGTACTATATTCATTACCGGAAATGTTATTGCCAAAGCGGCAAGATACAATGTTCCGTAGCCGTCGCTGCTATGGCCCAAGAACACACGGTCGACAATGTTATATACCGATGTTACAATCTGACTCGCCACAGCTGGAAGCGCATACTCCCACAGAAGTCGCCTGATACTCTTGCTTTCCAGCTCTTTTGTTGTGTCAATCATTATAATTCCATTTTACTTTGTTTTCTTAACTCTCTTCTCCAGCGCCATATAGGCATTATATGCAACCAGCCCGTTGGCAAGTTCTATTGAATTCTCGTCGACAATGAGGTTGGGTCGGTGCAGGTTGCTGAACGGGGTGCCGGGTTTGTGGATTCCTATACGGAAATAGCATGCCGGAATCTTTTGCGCAAAGAAAGCGAAATCTTCAGCCGTCATACGCATGTCAAGCCATTCCACTTTGTCGTCGCCCAAAAAAGAGCATGCATTGTCGTGTACCAGCTGAGTGCATTCGTCGTCGTTGACGACATAGGGATATCCATAGTCGATAAACAAATCGCATTCGCCGCCCATGCTTTCTGCTATGCCGCACGATATCTTGCGGATTTTTTCATGTGCTTCGAGACGCCACTTCTCATCGAACGTCCTGATAATACCCTCCATTTTCACTTCGTCGGGGATGATGTTGGTACGTCCACTGCCAATAAATTTGCCAAAACTCAACGTGGTGGGCATCATAGGAGACGCATTGCGGCTAACGACCTGCTGAAGCGCTACCACGATATGGCTTGCTATCAGGATTGGGTCTACACTTAAGTGTGGCGTGGCGCCATGGCCACCCCTACCCTTCACGGTCCAATACAATTCGTCGGTCGATGCCATATATTTCCCTTTGCGCATACCGACACGCCCACAATCCATCTCCGGCAGACAATGGAACGAATATATCTCGTTGGGCATCAGGTCGGCAAACAATCCGTCGTCCATCATCATGCGTGCACCACCGGGATACATCTCCTCCGAGGGCTCAAAGATGAACATTATCGTTCCATGTATTTCTTCTTTGATTTCGCACAATATGCGTGCCGCTCCAAGAAGCGAACTGGTGTGCATGTCGTGGCCGCAGGCATGCATTACTCCTGGATTTTCTGAAGCAAACGGAAGACCGGTGATCTCCTGCAGAGGAAGGGCATCGTAGTCGCTTCGAAGAGCGACACAATAGCTGTCGGGTTCTATTCCACCTCGCAAAATGGCCATACACCCTGTCTTGCCTATCCCTGTTTTAGGACTCAGGCCCATCTCTTTAAGTCGGTCAGCAACAAATGCCATTGTACCAAACTCCTGTTGGGACAATTCCGGATGCTGATGCAGCCACCGCCTCCATGCTATCACTTCGGGATTGATTTTATGTGCAATTTCCTTTATTTTTTCTATCATTTTAGTAAGGCTCAATTATCTGTTTTTACTTTTTCAGCATTTATTACTGGTTTAGCATACATGTCGAGCAGAATATCCATCAATTTGTCCTTGGCGGCCATCGATGGACCCTGAAACTGTACGTTGTCTGCAAAAGTGATGAATTTTTCCAGGTCTTCAGTCGAGTAGTGTTCATCATATCTGACTTCATCACCCAGCATGTCGGCTGCGATGTAGTTGGTTTTGTGCAACTTGTAGCCGCTATGGATTCTGTCGTCGATAATATGTGCCAGTGCTGTATATTTCTCGTTTTTGTTCAGCCGGTTACAATCCGCCACCTCTTCTTCGCTGATAGGTTTGCAGATGTTAATATGCACGTTACCCTTGTATTGAGATATACCCATCATAATGCTCAGCAGGTCTTCGTGCTGTGTCTTTTCGTAGATACCCATCATGGAAGTATAAGTCGTCAGGGCTTTGATGGTTCCACAAGGTTCGTATTCGTAACTGATTGCGACGGGAACAATTTTCAGTTTGTTGAAATCAGCCTCGAAGTCGCCTGTCCCGGCCATTGAAAACATCTTTAGCAGGCCCTGGTCCGTCTTGTCGTCGCCATCCTTGGTACGTCCGTTGCGCTGAGCTATCCATACGGAGTTGTTCTTTTCGAAGAGCACATGTTGTATATAGTTGGACAAAAATACCGAGTTGTTGTAGAACTCCCTGCGTGAGCCGTCTCTTATAATCGTGAACATTTTGTTAAGTCGGAAAATGTCCACAATCATCTCGTTCTTCATCAGGTTGTTGCCAAATCCAATTTCCGGCGTCTTTATTCCATTGGATAGCAGTATGACATCGAGCAAGGCTGCATCGAGAGTGATGTCCCTATGGTTGGAGACGAAAAGATAAGTCTCGTTTTTCTTGATGTTTTCCAGTCCGCTATATGTAAAGTTGTCCATGCTTCGTTTCGCTATCTGATACACAAGAGGGCGCATCACCATATATTGAAATTCGTCGCATGTTGTTATGCATTCCATCAATGAAGCAAAGGCTTCGGCATCAACATTCGGATTCATGGTCCTCACCCATCGTCCAAACATCGGGTTGTGAGCCAGTCGTATAATTGCTTTAGGAACCTCGTTGGGTGTATATGGCTCGATACTTGAAAAATCAAATCCTGTCATCTTTCAATTCTTCAAAGTTCATATTCTTTTTCTTTCAGTATGCTATTCATGAACGACAATGTCGTGATTTTGCTCTTGGGCGACATTGTGAATGGCTTGGTATATCTGACATATCCACTGCCATCGACACTGTAGTAGACATGCATTCCTTCGATTTCCCAATCAAGCGTCACAAGAAGCGTGCCGTCGCTTTGCTTTTCCGTTTTTTTCCACGGACGGAACGATCCGGTACCTACTGTATAGTCGTTGGCTTTCAGACGTACCGTGTGGCGGGCCATCTTTTTGCGGAACTGGGCCCAGTTTTTTGCTGATTTGGCCGACCACAGCACTTCGGACATGGCACACATGCGTGGCAGCAGCATGTATTCTGCCATTTCGGGGGTGTTGATATATTCGGTCCACAAATTGCATTGGGCACCGAGGATATGTGCTCCTTGCTTGGCGGTCAGTCCGTCGGGCATGGGATCATATTCATACACCTTGTGCATCGTAATTAATGAATTAGGCATTGCCGGTGGCTGGAATTCGGCATTCGCCTGATAAAAATTGAAATAGCAGAATTCCGTTGGTGTCATTATCACGTCGTTGCCTCTTTTGGCTGCGATTCGTCCACGATTTGTACCCTGCCAAGCCATCACAGTGGCGTCTGTCGACACTTCGCCGTCAAGTATCTCGTCCCATCCTATTATGCTTTTCTCTTGACGTTTGACATATTTTTCTATTTCAACAATCAACCATCCTTGAAGTTCCTCTTCGTTTTTCAGCCCCAAATCCTTGATTCGCTTCTGGCAACGCTGGCAGCGTTTCCAGTTGTCCTTTACAGCTTCGTCGCCTCCGATATGGATATATTTATTGGGGAACAATGGGATGATCTCATCCAAAACATCTTTGAGAAATGTCAGCACGCTATCGTTGCCGGCACACAGAATTGCACGAGGTGGCCAATAAGGGCCGAACTGTACAGTATATGTAGTGTCGTCGCCCTCACATGCCAGTTGAGGATAAGCCTCGAGGATAGCACAGCAGTGTCCGGGTATCTCTATCTCAGGAATGACATCAATATACCGTTCTGCAGCATAGTCTATAATCTCCTTTATCTCCTCTTTCGTATAATAACCTCCATTGGTACGAGCCTCGTTGGGCATTGCGGGCGATGCTTCTCCCCACGGCTGGTCGTCGCGGTTCACGCGCCATGAACCGACGTCGTTTAATAATGGATATTTGGATATCTCTATTCGCCAGCCATGGTCGTCGGTTAGATGCCAATGGAATTTGTTGTATTTATACATGGCCATCAGGTCGAGATGCTTCTTTATTTGCGTCACACCGAAAAAATGGCGTGACACGTCAAGATGCGATCCTCGCCAGTTGAAGCGTGGGTAGTCTTTTATATGACATGCCGTAAGGAATATCTTGCTATACCTCGTCTCGCTGATGTCTTCGGGCAACATCTGGGCAAACGTCTGAAAACCATAGAAGAGACCTTGCTCGCTATTGGCTGCAATAACAATGTTGTCTTTTGTAATGTCAATAGTATAGCCATCGTCTGCCAGTTGGTTGTCATACTGGTCGTTGATTACGAACTGGATGCAATTGGTCTCTGGTTTTCCGACTAATACGGGGTTGAGATGCCACTGTCGTAAAACCCGTGAGATGTATTTGATGGTAGGATCGTTTTGTCCGACATTAGCTCCATAACAAGTTGTCGAATTAGACAGGGTAAAGCCCCCCTTCTCCATCGTAACTTCCACTGGCTGAGGTATGATGGCATAGCTTTCGATAGTTACTTTCTGCCCGCATGAGGCTAAAAGAAATGTCATCATGAAAGACAAGCAGATAAATAATCCGCTCATGTTCAGTAATTTCTTATTTCTTTTGCAGACATTCATATTGTATTATTGTTGATTCAATGGTTCGTCGAATTCGTTTGAATGTGTTTTTTTTATTCTGTTTTTATTGTTTCAAATCATTTTAAGGTATGAGATTTCTTGTTGGGTCAACTCGCGGGCTCTTCCTCTGGGAAGGTCTTTCTTTGTCAATCCGGCAAATACTGTCCGGTCCAGCTTTTTCACCTCATAGCCTAAGTGTTCAAAGATGCGGCGTACTATACGATTTCGGCCTGAATGGAGTGCAACACCGACAACACGCTTGTCTTTGCCGTCTCCTTGATACTGGACATCATCGACCGATATGAAACCATCTTCCAATTCAATGCCCTTAAGCATTTGGTTCATATCTTCCCTGCTGACATTTTTGTCGCATTCAACTTGATATATTTTATACACTCTTGACGATGGATGTGTTAATTTTTTTGCCAATTCCCCATCGTTGGTAAACAACAATAGCCCTGTTGTGTTTTTGTCGAGCCGTCCAACCGGATAAATGCGTTCACGACAAAGTCCACCGACAAGTTGCATTACGGTATCTCGCTTTTGAGGGTCGTCAACCGTTGTGATGAATCCTTTGGGTTTGTTCAACAAGAAGTATCGCTTCGTTTCGTTGTGCAGAATCTGTCCACCATAAGCCACCACGTCACCCTCCTTGACCTTGTACCCCATTGTAGTGACGACTTCGCCATTCACGGTCACAGCTCCGGCTTCTATCAGCTTGTCAGCATCACGTCTTGAGCATATGCCGGCGTTGGAAATATACTTGTTCAGACGCGTCGTTCCGTCGTCAGTGTGCTTTTCTACGCTTTTGGGTTTGTCGGTTCTTGATCTTGACTGGCGCCAATTGTCTTTCTTATACCTTTCTTTAGGTTCAGGTCTGTCGTGTCGAGAGTCGCTTGACGGCCTTCTTCGTTGTCGGTTAGGACGTTGAGGCTTTTCGCTGTTTGATATTGAGCGGTCGGAATTCATTTTTCTATTGTTGTTTGATGTTGATGTTTTATAAGTCTTTAGTTTGGCGATGATGTTGAATCCAAGTTTTAAGTATTGGCAACCTCTAAAAATTCGTACAATTGCTCATTGCATTTTCTTTATTCATTATGTATTCGCAGGCATACCACGCCGTTTATAAAATAATTATTAGAGGTGTCGTATTATGATTCTTCACTGTTTTAATAATATGTCGCAAGTTCTAAGCATTTCCAAAATGGAGTACATAGGGTCCCTGGTTTTCCATGGCTTGTGTTTCCAGCACTGTCGCCACTTCTTTGGCGATGACGAGGAATATTTCCAGTTTGCGGTCCATAAGCCAACGGATGGCATCAATGTCTTCCCTGCATGCCAAAGCAAACATGATGTTGCATGGGTGTGTTGCCGATGCAATCCACTTTCGGGCCTTCTCTTCGCCGTCGATGGCGTTGGAAAGTATAGCCAGCCAGTGGAAGTTGTTCGCAAAAAGCCATTTCATTGCATCGATGTCGCCCCTTATGGCATTCGAGAATGCTGCAAGTTCAGGATAGCCATTGTCTATGAGCCATCTGAATGTGTCTTTGCGGCCGGCAACACACAATTTCAGGGCAAGCAGTATTTTAATATTGTAATGTTCAAGACCCAACGGTTATTGTGTTATGTTTGTTCAACTTCTGATTTTTGCGCCCAACTGGCTTTCCAGGTTCTTTTGGAGCTTTTGCATCACATTGTCGATTTGCTTGTCATTCAGAGTCTTCTCAGCATCCTGAAGAATGAAACTCACAGCATAAGACTTGTAGCCTTCGGCTATTCCTTTGCCTTGATAGACGTCGAAAAGCGACACTTTGCGAAGCAATTTGCGTTCTGTTGAATATGCCACAGCTTCTATTTGACTGAAAGTAATGTCGCTGCTAAGCACAAGCGCCAGGTCGCGACGGACTTCGGGGAATTTGGGTATTTCGCTGAATGTAATATCCTTTGTGGGATGCAACTTGAGGAGCAGGTCCCAATCGATATCAGCATAAAAGACTTCCTGTTTGCAGTCCATACGCTGAAGCAGACGGCTGTCAATACGTCCCACTACGGCAAGCTGACGCCCATTGTCGCGGCATTGCCATGCAAGACCTTCGGTCAGAAAATGCTCGGACGAGGGCTTTGTCACAAGGCGGTCTATAGGCATACGAAGCCGGTGCAGGATATTAACGAGATGCAGTTTGGCATCATAAAAATCGACAGGTTTGCGTTTGCCATGCCAGCTTTCGCCATTCATATTCCCTGTCATGAAAAACGTGAGATGCTGCGTCTCGGTATATCGTTTCGTGACAGAGGCATCGTCTTTTGCATCATTGTTTCTCGTATAGCTACGGCCAAATTCATAAAGTTTCTGGTCGAAGATTTTATGATTGATGTTGTATGCTATGCATTCTATTCCATTGTAAAGCAACGTTTGACGCATAACGTTAAGTTCCTTTGAAAGAGGGTTTATTATCTCAACGCAGCGCTCTGAAGGGAAATCCGGATTGTCTACATAATAGCTGCTCTTGGTGAGCGAGTTGTTCATTATTTCGTTGAATCCGTTGTATGTCAGATAATCAGAAGCTATATTTTTTAGTTTCTGCGGATTGGGCTTTTCGCCATTAACAAGGCAACTGTTCAGGCACTGGTCGAAATGGATATTGTTATATCCGTAGATGCGCAATATTTCTTCAACAATGTCGCATTCCCTGTACACGTCGACCTTGCACGTCGGTACGCTTACAAGCATACCCTCGTTGTCCTCCTTCTCAATTTTAATATCCAGCGATGTGAGTGCTGTGCGTATTGCCTGAAGAGGTATCTCTTGTCCAATCAAGTCTGTTATGCGCTGGAAATTAATCTGTACCTTTGCGTTATCGATGGGTTTGGGATATATGTCGATAATGTCACCCTTCACTTCGCCTCCGGCCATCTGCTGTATGAGGTATGCAGCACGTCTGATAGCCCAAATGGTGATATTTGGGTCGCATCCGCGTTCGTAACGGAACGATGCATCAGTCTTCAACCCGTGGCGTTTTGATGTTTTGCGTATCGATACTGGATTGAAATAGGCGCTCTCGATAAAGATGTTTTTCGTTTCCATAGTCACACCCGACTTTTGACCTCCAAAGACGCCGGCGATGCACATAGGCTCTTTGGTGTTGCAAATCATCAGGTCGTTCTCGTTCAGTTCGCGTCCGACACCATCAAGGGTCACAAACGGAGTGCCGGTTGGCATACGCTTGACGACTACACGCTTTCCGTCTATTTTGTCGGCATCGAAAGCATGGAGAGGTTGTCCGACCTCCATAAGTATGAAGTTGGTTATATCGACAATATTGTTTATAGGACGAAGCCCTACAGTGCGCAGTTTGTCTTTTAGCCAATCCGGCGATTCCGTGACATTCACGTTGTGTATGGTCAGTCCGCTGTATCGTGGACACAGAGAAGGTTCCTCTACAGTGACATCTATGGCCTCTTGGTTGGATATTTTTGAATTGACGGCAAGAGTTTCGTCAACTTGAGGCCAGTTGATATGAAGATTCTTTCCGTTGCGCGTGTTCAACACAGCTACAACATCGCGAGCAACTCCAATATGTGATGTGGCATCTGAACGGTTGGCCGTAATTGCCACCTCAAGAGTGTAGTCGTCCTTTACGTTGAAGTAGTCGTGCGCAGGCATTCCCACAGGAGCGTCGTCTGGCAGGACCATGATTCCGTCATGGCTGTTGCCGAGTTGCAGCTCGTCTTCTGCACACAACATGCCCTCGCTTACTTCGCCACGCAGTTTGCCCTTCTTGATCTCGTAGAACTCTGTGTCTGATGTCCATATCTTGGTCCCGATTTTGGCGCAGACAACTTTCTGTCCGGCAGCCACATTGGGTGCGCCACATACTATTTGTAGAGGCTGACCGCTACCCACATCGACCGTAGTAATGTGCAGGTGGTCGGAATTAGGATGGTCTTGACATGTAAGGACCTGGGCAATAACGACATGTTCCAATCCTCCTTTTATGGTTTCCACTTTTTCGATGCCTTCAATCTCAAGTCCTGAGAAGGTAAGCAGGTCGTCAAGTTCTTCGGCGGTAAGATCAGTGTTGACGTAGTCTTTTAACCAGTTGTATGATATTTTCATTTATTTTGTATTTTTAGTTGCTGTTTATGTAAAGTCGATTGTTGGATCGTTGATTAATTTACTGCTTTGTCTGGACAGTCTTGACTGCTCTGGCCCTATAATAAGGCGATGCATTGGTGCTGAAGTAGCACTTGACTCCTTGAGGTCCGCAAGCATAGGTGTGTGACTCGGAACACGGTGTTGAAGTCCAATACAATGCATCGTTGGCCAGAATGGTAGGCAGCCCGTTCTTCCGCAACGAAATGTTGATCATCGCTTTGTATTTTCTTATGAGCTGCATCTCCGATTTGTCTGGCAGATGCCATCCTTCACCATCAATTGTAGCCACCCAACGGACAGCAGAATCGGCGTCAAGATTTGCTGCTTCCTGAACAGAAAGCAGCATTGTGGGCTGTCCATTGTCGTCAGTGCTGACAACGATAGCCTTAGTACCGTCGATTTTCACGATGTCGCCGGTAACTTTTTTGCCGTTGCAAGAAGCAAATAGCATTGCCAGACTGATGAACATTATTGATATGAATTTTGTCTTTACCATTCTATTTCGATTTGATGAGTCATATTAGTAGTGTCGGTAGTGCTTATGGTGTCGGAGATCCCGGCAGTATCGATAGTGTTGCTGACAGGATCGCTCAGCACATAGAGTTTGTATAGTGAAGTCGGAAGTTCGAGATCCACATATACATCTTTTGTGTCTGATTTGGGTGTTGACCCATACATAGTCAAGAAATGCTGCAGACCGGATTGTTTATGGAACGTGATTTCCTTGTATCGGTAGAAGTATTCCTCGGCTTCGGACGACTGGATCATCTCGTTAGACACAGATATATGCTCTCCATAATTGAGATAAGGAAGAATGATCTTCATGTCGCTCAAGAGCGTATGGTTGGAGTTGATCTTGTGGATGCTGGCCAGGTTGAGGATTAACCCAACGCCGAAAATCACTACTGCAAGTCCGGCTAATACCCGGTCTGCAGTCTTGTTCATGTTCGACAACCAGTCTTCAAGCATGTCGTACAACAGGCAACCCATTGACAAACCGAAAAAAGGCAAGGTGGGCACAATATAGAATTCCTGCTGTTTGTGGCCAAGCATTATCGGTAAAATGCCTGCAAGGCCCATAGCGAGGAAAAACCAGCCAAGTTTGGCCCGTTCAATCTGTACTGCTGTCAGTTTGCTGCGATGACGCCAGAAAAACATGTAGCGATAGAAAGGACGTCCTTTGATACGTATAAGGCTTATGACGGCAAGTATCGACAGTGGTATGGCACTTTGAATCAGAAGCACATAGATTATGTAGAAGCGCGATGCAACGGTACGTACGTGCAAAAGCCCACCTATCATCTGTCCATGAATGTAATTGTATAGGTGTGTGTACACTTGAGGCGAGAAGAAAATCACGATTCCCAAAGTCACAATCCATACAATCACTATTACGCCCATAGTGTAGATGGGAAACAGTATGCGTTCGCGCCTTACGATAAGCCAGTAAAGTATTGGGAATAGCAGAGGGAAAAGGCCTGCAAACCCTTTGATCATAAAAGCCAGTTCCATCATCAGTGCGGCAAGCACAATCCAGGCAGTACGGCTTAGTTTGTATGGCCCTGACGGCTTGCCGGTGGCCAGACGAGAGTTGGCAATAAAAGAGGCCCTCCCTGCTTTAAGTAGAAAAACCACCGAAAGCAGGATGAACATTGTCATCGTGCTTTCGAGCAAGTTGTTTGTTGCCGACCAAGAAACGATAGGTATGGTTATCCAGCATAAAACAGGGAGCCATCCGGTTTTTGTCGACTGGCCTGCAAGTTTCCATATCCATATCATCAGTGCTGCAATAATGATATATGTCAAGACGGAATAGAACTTTTCGGCCATGAACGAATTGTTGCCAAAAACGTGATACCACTGGCTTTCGAGCCAGTAGCCCAGTGGCAGGTAGTTCTGCCTGTCAGGGTTGCCAGGGGCGTCAAGCGACGGCAGCCAGAAGTCTTCGAAACCTTCCGACATGCGTTGGGCAACAACAGCATTGTCCATTCCGACGTGCGAAAGTCCTTCTGTCAGAAAGCCGCCGGAAATGAACAGCAAGAAAGCTCCGATAACAATAAAATAAAAATGTATTTGACGCTTCACGTTGTATCAATTTTTGACAATCATTTATTTACCTTACAGCTTGAACGAATCCTTGAGGGTGCATGAGCGGTTGAATACCGGATGCTCGGCGTTGCCGTCGGGGTCGGTACAGAAGTAGCCCATACGCTCGAACTGGAAACGAAGAGGGGCAGGAACTCCGTTTTCAAAATGCTGCTGCTTGATGTCGTCGACAATAGATGGTTCTATCTTGCAATTGTCAACGACACGAAGAGAGTCAGGATTCAGATTGTCGAGGAAAGTGCCACCCTCAGGCACATCGTCCGGGGCTTCGACGGCAAACAGTCTGTCGAAGAGTCTTACTTCGGCATTGACGGCATGACGGGCAGAAACCCAATGGATTGTGCCTTTTACCTTGCGTCCGTCGGGCGAGTCGCCTCCACGTGTGGCAGGGTCGTAGGTACAGTGTATACATGTAATGTTTCCGTCGGCATCTTTCTCCACACTTTGACATGTCACAAAATAGGCATAACGAAGACGCACTTCGTTGCCTGGCGACATACGGAAGTATTTTTTCGGAGGATTCTCCATGAAATCTTCACGTTCGATGTAGAGTTCTTTGCAGAACGGAACTTCGCGCTTGCCGTCCGCCTCGTTTTCGGGATTGTTTATTGCCAGCAGCATTTCCTCTTGGTCGTCAGGATAGTTATCGATAACGACCTTTACAGGATTCAGCACAGCCATTCTGCGTTGCGCCACTTTGTTCAGATGTTCACGCAGCGAGAATTCGAGAAGCGAATAGCTGATGATATTGTCGCGTTTGGCAACACCTATGCGCTCGCAAAAGCTGCGGATGCTCTCCGGTGTATAGCCTCTTCTGCGGAATCCGCAGATGGTAGGCATACGCGGGTCGTCCCATCCCTTCACATATCCTTCTTTGACCAGCTGCAGCAGTTTGCGTTTGGACATCACGGTGTAGTCGATGTTGAGTCTTGCAAATTCGTACTGATGGCTTGGATAGATGTTAAGCTGCTGGATAAACCAATCGTAGAGAGGACGATGGATGTCGAACTCGAGAGTGCAGATGGAATGGGTTATGTTTTCGATGGAGTCGCTCTGTCCGTGTGCGTAGTCGTACATGGGATAGATGCACCATTTGTCTCCGGTACGGTGATGGTGGGCATGCAGGATACGGTACATGATAGGATCGCGGAACATCATGTTGGGATGCGACATGTCGATTTTTGCACGCAACACTTTGCTGCCGTCTTCATATTCTCCGTTTTTCATGCGCTCGAAGAGGTCCAGATTCTCTTCCACACTGCGGTCGCGCCAAGGACTGTTTTTGCCGGGTGTCGTCACGGTGCCGCGGTTCTCACGTATCTGTTCCAGGGTCTGGTCGTCGACATAGGCCAGGCCTTTCTTGATCAGAACAACAGCCCATTCGTATAGCTGTTCAAAATAATCGGAAGCATAATGCACTCCGGCCCATTCAAAACCAAGCCAACGGATGTCGTTCTGTATCGAATCGACATATTCGGTGTCTTCTTTGACAGGATTGGTGTCGTCAAAACGAAGGTTGGTCTTTCCGCCATATTTTTTAGCCAGGCCAAAATTCAGGCATATTGACTTGGCGTGTCCGATATGTAGGTAGCCGTTGGGCTCTGGTGGGAAACGGGTCAAGATGGATTTGTAAGTGCCGTCAGCAAGCCCTTTTTCGATTATTTCTTCAAGAAAATTAAGTTGTTTTTCGTTGTTTTCTTCCATTAATCTAATATTTAAATGACAAGTACATTATAGTTAGTACTCTGAATTATAAAATAATAAATCTTGCCAAACACTATTCGGCAATATTACAAAAATACAAAAAAAAAGTGAAAAGTAAGCTTTTAGGCCCTGTAATGGCTAAAAAATTTACAATGCCAGTGAAGTGATAAGAGTCACATAATTGATATAATGCTCCAAACCACAGCGTTCGCAAGTGTCGTAGGGGTCGTGGTAGCCTCCATATCTTTGACCCATTGTCAGGAAGAATAGCGACGGGACATGTTTGCTGAAAAACCAGTGGTCGCTATTGGCCCTGTTGGCGCGTTGTCTGATTTCTGGCGCTATTTCGAGCACCTCGTTCAAAGTCTTCAGCCGTTCCACAAACGGTTTTGTGTTTTCTGCATCGGCATTGAATACCATGATTCCTTCATCGCCACCACAGAACATGTCAATATTCATAAGAATACGCACCTTGCTAAAATCGAACACAGGATGCTCTGCAGCGTATTTGGACCCTTGAAGTCCGGCCTCCTCTCCGCTGAAAAAACAAAACACATGTGTATAGTGCGGTTTTTCGTCGATTGTCATTCGTGCTATGTCGAGCACCGTCGCCACACCACTTCCATTGTCATGTGCACCATAAAAAACAACAGAGTCGCCCATGGTGCCAAGATGATCATAATGAGCGGTATATACCACCATAGTGTCCACGTCGCCCTCAACAATCCCAAATATGTTTTGGGTTTGATAATTGGGATGGAATTGCGTGAAAATGCTGCAGTTCAGTTTTTTTATTTTTTTCGGCAAAACACTTTTCGAAACTTCTAGGTAGGCATAGTCGTGCTTGTAGTTTGTATTGGCTGGCGAATATGTATTCATTTCGTCCATTCCCAACAAGATGCCTCGCGAATTGAAAGGGTTGCGACGTTGTAGACTCTTGATTTGGCTCTCGAATCTTTTTTGGTCGTCATGGCTTTTGTCTGAATATTCGGTGGCGTCAATATAGACGAAAACATCTTGTAGCAGATCGTTGTTTTTTTGCAGGAATTTTTTAAGTTTATCTGCATCCATCAGCAAGTCACCGCCGACACGGATGACCTTATAGTCCCCCCATGTTGATTTTGACCATGCAGGAACTCTGAAATCGGTATATGGTTTGAGATGTTTTCCTTCAACCGTTAGAGCTAATGGTCCCTCCATGGAAAAAACGCTGAAGGTGTATTTCTGGAAATAGCCGTCAACCAGCGGTTTTACTCCCAACCTTGCCAACTCGCCACGAATAAACCGAGCGGCGATACTGTCGCCACGATAAGAATATCCTCGTCCATAGAACTCTTCGGATGTGAGACGGGACAATACCTGCCGCATGTAATTGGTGTCTTGTGCTGAGGACAACAATGTGCATGTCAGAAGAATGGCAATAATAACGACTGTTTTTTTCATGTTTTATTGATATAATCTATCCAATCAGAATCCAGGAAGCTCGAAAAACAGTGTCGGCAATATGAGGACAAAGCCAACAAGTATTAGTAGCAGAATGAATTTCCAAATCCATTTGAACCACGTGGCGTAAGGTATTTTTGCGATTCCAAGGCATCCTATCAAGACACCGGAGGTAGGTGTGAGCATGTTGGTGAATCCGTCGCCGAACTGAAAGGCAAGTACCACAGCCTGCCGCGAAATGGAGGTGAGATCAGCAAATTGGGTCATAATAGGCATCGTAAGTGCTGCTTTGGCTGACCCCGAAGGCATAACGACATTAAGCAGTGTTTGAAAAACATACATTGATGCCATAGATGTTACATCACCCGCCTTGGCCAGCGACCGCGTCAAGCCATACAGTATTGTGTCGATAACCTTGCCGTCGCGCAATATGAAAATGATGCCACTTGCCAACCCCACTACAAGTGCAGCCGACAGTATGTCTTTGCATCCTTCGAGAAACAATTTTGCCAGCTTGTCGGCACTTTGCCGGTCGGCTATGCCTGAAAGCAAGCCCATGGCCAGAAACAAAGCGGAAATCTCCATAATGTACCATTCGTAACCGAGCACGCCGACAACGAGGTATAGTACAGTGAACATCAGAATGTCGAGGATGAAAAAATGAACCGATTTGCGCAGCAGAAGGAACCCTGTGATAACGAAAAGCGTTGACAATATCGGCATAATGCATATGTTTGTCTCGCCGTTTCCTATCGATATGGTCGTTGTCGGGTATTTGACAGCGCAAACGACAAGCACTGCCGCTATAAGGGCATATACAACCCATGCTATTTTAGGTGTATAGTATTCGACAGTAGTGGTTTCTTGTTGCCGTACCCGTTCGCGCCAATAAGCATCAATTTTATAAACAGGCGACTTTGTCGGTTCTTGTTTTATCCGTTTGGCGTATAGCAGAACAAAGGCGATTCCTATTGCGGTAAGTATAAGCCAGCATAACATTCTGTATTCCAATCCTGAAAAAAGCGGAAGCCCCGCTATGCCCTGTGCAATACCTATGGTGAATGGATTGAGCATTGCACCTGCAAACCCCACATGGGCAGCCACATAGCACATACACACACCGACAATCGAGTCATAGCCCATGGAAATTGCCAGCGGCACAAAGACGACGACAAACGCGATAGTTTCTTCACTCATGCCAAAAACGGCGCCAAACAGGCTGAACATTATCATAACCAATGTGATGATAATGTTTTCGATGCCGATTTTTTTGAACAGCCGTATACTGTTCAATCTTTGCACATGTCTCAAGAATGCCATCACTCCAATGTCAATGGCATGACTGTTGTTGAGGATCCAGAAAGCACCACCCACCATCAAAATAAAGATGATGATGTCTGCCTTGTCGCAAAAGCCAGAAAAAAGTGACGAAAACACTTGCCATGTCTGTGGTTTGCTGTCGACAAAATGGAAAGAGTTGCTTTTGACCACCTCGCGCGACGATACAGAGCCGTCGTCATTGGAAATACTGACAGTCTCTCTCACAAATTCGCCGCCCGGGATTATCCAAGTCATCAGGGCGGCGAAGAGTATGAGATAAAAGACAATTGTGAATGTATGTGGTATACGTTTCAATTGAGATGCTTTATTTTGCTATAGTGTCGATATGAGCCAGACATTCTTTTACGTTACGCTCTATGCGTGCATTCACATCGTCGCAGTCGTCGGCTTTTACAAATTTTTCTCCAGTGATGTGTTCGTATAGTTCAATGTATCTGTCTGTGATAGAGTTGACTATTTGGTCTGTCATCTCTGGCACTTTTTGTCCTTCTTTACCTTGAAAACCATTGTCCATGAGCCATTCGCGGACAAACTCTTTGCTCAGCTGACGCTGATGTTCACCTTTGGACTGGCGTTCTTCATATCCATCGGCATAGAAATAGCGCGACGAGTCAGGAGTGTGGATTTCGTCGATGAGGTATATCTTGCCGTCTCTTTTTCCGAACTCGTATTTTGTGTCGACAAGGATAAGCCCTTTCTGTGCCGCTATTTCTGTTCCACGCTGGAAAAGCTGCAAAGAATATTTTTCCAACATGTCATAGTCTTCTTTTGAAACGAGTCCTGTACGGATTATTTCCTCGCGCGAGATGTTTTCGTCGTGACCTTCATCGGCTTTGGTGGTGGGTGTAACTATTGGCGTAGGAAACTTCTGGTTTTCAATCATGCCCTCAGGCAGTCGGACGCCACAAAGCACCCTGTTGCCTGCTTTGTACTCTCTCCAGGCGGAGCCTGCAAGATAGCCGCGGACAATCATCTCGACACGGAATCCTTCGCACTTCAAACCTACAGTAACCATTGGGTCGGGAGTGGCTATTTTCCAGTTGGGAACAATGTCTGCCGTGGCATCAAGGAATTTTGATGCAATCTGGTTCAACACCTGTCCTTTAAAAGGTATTCCTTTAGGGAGTACTACGTCAAAGGCAGAAATACGGTCGCTTACAACCATTGCCATATATTTGTCGTCGATGTTGTATACATCGCGGACTTTCCCCACATAAAGGCTTTTTTGTTTTGGGAAATTGAAATTTGTTTTGACTATTGCTTGCATATAAGTATTTTTTTTAAATCGTTTGTTAGTCTTCGTCCATTTTCATGGCGAAAAATGAGAAATTCACTTTGCCATATGCCCGATGTTGCCAAAAATGCGGATTATCCTCAAACGTGTATTCTTTTGGATGTTCCAATATGAAAATGCCGTCATCGGTAAGCACGTCACTGTTGAACACTTTGTCGGGTAAGGTGGGTAAATCCTGCAGCGAATAGGGAGGGTCTGCAAAAATGATGTCGAATTTTTTATAGGCTCGTTTCAACAAGTCAAACACGTCGGCACGCACTACCCGCATGTTGTCCAGCTTGAGTTGTGACACCGTAGACTTCATGAATTCCACACATGAATTGTTTATGTCGACACTTGTAACGTCTTTTGCTCCCCTTGAAACGAATTCAATGCTCACGGCCCCTGTGCCGGCAAACAAATCCATCACCGAGCATTCTTCGTAGTCGACATAGTTGTTCAGTATGTTGAACAAGCTTTCCCTTGCCATGTCCGTTGTGGGTCTGACAGGAAGGTTGGCTGGCGGATTAAGTCGACGTCCTCTGAGTTTTCCGGCAATTATGCGCATGTTATCAAGAAAGAGTTAATGCATAACGATATGTGGCGACATGCTGCATCTCGGGAACGGAGAATCTCAGATTGCTGCCTGTATACAGCGAAACATTCTGAAAGAAAGGACGGAGCTTGGAATATGAATTCCTGTCGATTTCGCCACACAACACAACGCTCAGAGGTGCATCCTCTAATCGGAACTGCTTTGTAATATTAAGGGCGTGGTAAGCCGTTTCGTCGATATTTTCACATTTGAAAGTGTTGCTGAGCTGCAGTTTTTTGTTGCAGAACACTGCAAAATCGCTCTCCCCTGCCCTTACATTTATCATAAGTACCGAGCATAAATCACTCATGTCTACCAATGTCTGGTTGACCATCTTGAAATGTTGGCAGTGTAACTGCAGTCCAGGCAGAGCAATCTTGAATGCCGAAACCGTGCTGTTGTTGGCGCTATAGACGAGATGAGCTTTTATCGTATCGTTATATTCAGAATACACACCATATCCGCTGGGGATGGTGCACAACGACTCGAGATAGCTGTTTTTGCGTGTCTCGTCATATAGATGTTGCGGAATCCATACAAATTGACTGCTCGGTATAATTAATTCCACATTCTTCAGGCCGAAAGGCTGTATATGCATTTCGGCAAAAGCATTCCTGACGTCCGTAAGCAGTTCTGCCATCTGCGTGTCTGTTTTGCATGCAACATCGCCTATCGCAAGAAGTTCGTCGGATGTGCTTTTTATTGAAAAAGAAAATCCATTTGTCGAAAGGCAAATGGATAATCTTTTTTCATAAGAGGCAACATCCTTGTCTGACGAAATAAAAGAGTTGATCTTATGTGACATAAATATTTGTATTCCGACGCATTTTGACAATGCGGCATTTTTTTATTCGAAATTGCCTTCTGTTACAGGTGCGCTGATGTCACCGACTTTCCAGCCTTGGAATTTGTCTTTTTCTTTAAGTTCGGCTTTCTTGTTTATAAGCCATTGCTCGTCACTGCCTGTAAACAGCTCGACAAACTTGTGGAGTGCTCCGTCTTTGTTGTCGTTAGTGTAGTCGGCAAATAAATCGTCCAATGTGACATAAGCCTCGAAGGTGGGGAGCTTTCCACCAGCACCGGAGAGTGATGCTGCAACGGAGTCGGCTTTGAGAGTGAATTTTGTCTGTTTGTGTGTATAAGGAACATAAATCACATCGGCCAACTGCTCGTCTGTGAGTGACAGCTTCTTGTCCTCGCGCAGCTTCTCTAAAGGCACGACAAATACTTCCTTCTGAACTATCCAGCCCTTGCGAATAGCCTCGAGTTCGGGCATGTCATAAACTGAGTCTGGTGCGTTCTCGGCTTTTTCTTTTCTCATAACCTTCTGCTCTTGTTTGTGGAGATTGATCAGCAGAGTGTCGAAGTCGCCACAATAGGTGCCGTAAGCGGCTTTGTGTGCCTCCTCAAGGGTTCGAATGACTTTAAGTCGTTCACCGCACGCGTCACGACGTGTATAGTATTCAGATTCACGTTGCTGTGGACGATTAACGCAAAGGAAAATCATTACAGCGAGAAATACAATCAGAAGTCCGAGGACACTCTTCAGGATAATAGATCCAGTCTTGCTCATTTTATTTAGTGTTTTAATGTTTATATCTTTATTTGAATTTGCAAATATACGAAGTTTTATTCAAATCACTCATTTGTGGTGATTATTTTTTTTATATCTGTCGAACAACAAAATAATTGACAACAATTTACATTTCTCAAAAATGGGTTGTCCGTTATGGCAGTCTGTGCGTTCTGCCTGTTTTTGCATGTATCTACTGACGACTTTTGCACCTTAAAATTTGCCTTGTTCCAAATGGTGCAGTGTGACATTGCAATCGAAATTCTCAGAAATATATCGGGCAATCTGTTCGGCACAGTATACCGAGCGGTGCCGTCCTCCTGTACATCCGAAATTGACCATCAGGCGTGTATATCCCCTGTCAATGTAGCTCGTTACTGCTTCCGACATCAAACCTTTAACATAACCTATAAAACGCTCTGTCTCATTATGCTTTTCGAAAAAGTCCACAACTTCTTTGTCCCGTCCATTCAGCGATTTGTATTCGTCAAACAGGCCAGGATTCGGCAGTGCCCTGCAATCGAACACAAAACCTCCTCCGTTGCCTGACTTGTCGAATGGAATACCCTTGCGATACGAGAAACTGAAAACACTAACCGTGAGACCTTCCTCTTTATCGGCGTATTCCTTCATGCCCGCTATTTCGTTCCATACAGAACACAGATGAGGTATATCTATCGGTAATGGTTTGTCTTTTATAATGTTGCGCAGGTTGCGCACTGCATATGGTATACTTTTTATGAAATATTCTTTTTTCTCGATTATTCCCCTGTAGCCATATGCGCCCATGGCCTGCATGATGCGTGCAAGTACATATCCATAGAATTTGTTGCGGAAGCGTGCTTTTGTTTCATCGGAGGCAGATTCCTCGAATCGTTTGTCGATATAGTAATCCAGCAGCTGCTCGCGTATGTCGTCAGGTACATCCGATTTTGAACTGTACAGAAGCGATGCCAAGTCGTATTGTGCCGCACCCATTCTTGCTCCCTGGAAGTCGATGAAGTACATGTCGTCATCGTATAACATTATATTGCGTGACTGGAAGTCGCGGTACATGAAATAAGAACAGTCGTCGTCAAGAAGAAAATCTATAAAACATTGAAAGTCTTTTTCCAACAGCTGCTCATCGAACTGGACATGGAATAGTTTCAAGAAATAATATTTGAAATAATTCATGTCCCACATCAGCGCCTGTCTGTCAAATTTAGGACGCGGATATGCTTTGCCGAAATCTATGTCGCTGCATGTTTTCTGCATGAAAATCAAATTGTCGATAGCTTTTTTGTATAGTGTAAGCATATCGTCGGTGATGTCTACACCGTTTGTTTTCCTCGACGACAAGTAGGTGAATAATGTTATATTGCCCAAGTCTTGCTGGAGATATGTGGTTCGGTCGTCGCTGACGCAATATACTTCAGGCACTTTCACGCCACGCTTTTGCAACTCTTTGGCAAAAAAGAAAAAAGCCTCATTTTCACGCACATCCTTATTGACGGCAGCCATGCAGGTCTTTGTTTCGCCAACAAGCCTGAAATACAATCTGTTCGACCCATTGGCAGAGATCTGTATTTTGTTTAGACAAGGTTCGCCTGCCCACTTTTGGAATAGTTCTTCCATTTTTTCTTAGTTTATGGTTGTTGTTTTGTCACATCATTACAGCCATGTGTCAAAGCCAACATTTAGTTCTTTGAGTTTTTTTATTGGAGTAGTCGCTTGGTTGTCAGTTGCTCTTCAAACCTTTTACAAGTCGGATAAATGACACGACAAGTCCCAACGCTGTCAACAGCAATGTGAAAAGAGGAAAACCTCCACCGCGTTTACGGTCGATTGCAACGCCACCCCACACGGCGAAACCTATTATCACAGCCATTTCTATGCCCAACGTGGAGTAGCGGACCCAGTTTTCGAGGTCGTTTTTATTCTTATTCATTAATATCTGCGGATTCCACGGAGCGCATCTCGTTCTCTTTGCGCACCTCGTCGAGCATACGGCAAGTGCCCGAGAAAGTGGCACCGGGTTCGATACTGAGCCTATTGATAAGAATGTCGCCTTTGACGTTGGCTGTACTGTTGAGCGACAGCAACTCCTTGACCGAGATATTGCCATCGACGTGTCCAATAATATTTGCATTTTGACAAACCACATTGCCTTTGACATAGCCAGACTCGCCAACGACGAGTTTGCCGTTTAGAGTAATGTTACCCTCAAGTGTTCCGTCGAGGCGGAAGTCGCCAACAGCACTTATAGTGCCTTTAATTGTGGTTCCTTGTGCAATAGTGTTGATTGAACTTTCCATTTCTGCAAATTTTGCCATGTTGTTATTGTTTATTTAACTTTTTCTGCTCCATGCGCTAATATGGGTGCGGTATGATTATTTTTTCTTGTAGTAGTATTCGTAGAACTTTATGTATGCGTCAATGTTTTTCTGATTATAGAATGTGTTGTAGTTCTGCGTCGATATACTGAAAACAGTGAAGTCTTTGATGTCGTAGCTCGACAAGGGACCTCCGTCAAGAAGCAGGTGTGTGCGGTAGTCTTCGGCTTCCTGTGCATTCATGAACCGATGGATGGTGAGCATTTGAATCGTGTCGGTAAAAAGTAGCGGACTGGATCGGTATCCGTTATTCGAATAGTATTGCATATTGAAATCGGCTATGGCATATTGAAGCCTTGTAGCAACAATTTTCCTGTCGTTTATTAGCACCACGACATAGTGTTGTTGTTTTTCCCTGTACCTATACATCAGGCTTTCCTGAGGCAGCTCCGCTTCATTTGTCGATGTTTGGCTGTTGATTTTCTGTCCAGATACCACATCGCGGACATTTTCGCTATACCTATTGCGTCCTCTGGCTTCGTCGTCTGACGATACTCCCTCCTGGGCAGAGGCTGACCCGTAATAGCCGGTACGGAGATACGACAATTGCTCTTTGGCCAATTCTACCAGACGTGTTGTGTCGTCATAGTCGGCTATTATCGACTCGAATGTGGCGGTTGCTTTGTTTGTGTCGCCGGTTTGGGCCGCCGCAAGGCCTTTCCAGTATTTGAACTTGCCCATTAGCGGCTGTTCGTTGTATTGTTGTAATGCAGCATCGACATGCGAAATCACATCGAAATATTTTTTGCGGCGATAGAGGTTATATACAGTTGAATATTCGTTCTGAGCCACTTCGCTGCGTTTTATTATTTCGAGATAGTATTCGTCATCGCGTATCATATTGGCATAGTCGCAATCTGGGAATCCCATCAGTACCATGTCTTTATAGTAGTTGGCTTGCGGGGTGTTGCCCTGTTTGCTGTATATACGCCATAGCTGATAGAATGCTTGTACTATCTCGTCCGATCCGGGATAGTCCTTCGTGAGGCGCAAGTAGCATTCCAATGCCCTGTCGGTATTCTCGATACCGTCATAGTATATGTAAGCGGCGCTGAGCAGACAACGGGCTATTTCCATATGCATCGTGTCACGCTGCCCCTGTGTTTTCGGCAAGTCTTTCAAATAGTAGGCCGGGAAATGTGGATCGTTTGGGTTGTCGTTCGGCATCTTGGCCAGGGTGCTGTCTGCATCCGTAGAGTCTATGTCGGATTCTTCAGGCGTGTCGGCATAATCCATACCAGGAATCATCGATCCCATTGCGAATCCGGTGCGTTTCGACAAAAACCAATAGTCATCGAGCACTCTGACTCCCCACCGCTGGCGGAACGTCTGTTTGCCTTTGCTGACAGTGTTGTGGTTGTAGAAATACCAGTCGCCCTGTAGTGTGTTCTGTTGTGAAAGGGCTTCCTGGTTCAGTTCTGCTATAAGTTGTCGTTCGGCCTCTTCTTTCTCTGCTTGTTTCAGGTCGGAGATTTTCTGGTTTATGAGTGCTGTTCTTTGGGCAGGATCCATATCGGCCCATAGAAGAAGACTGTCGTTGCGGTATATGGTCCTTGTGTTTTCGACGAGTGCGGTAAGAGTCGTGTAGCGTGACCTTATTTCATCAAAATGCGGATAGCCCGCTTTGATTATGTGCATGGCTGTATCGTAATATTTCTGAGCCTCGTCGTAATTTTCGTACATCTCGTACAACACATCAGCCATACGCAATGCCGACTTGGCTTTCTGCGATGGGTTGTTGGCGGCCAGCGCCACCGAACGCCTGTAGTTGTCGCATGCCTTTTGGGCATCTTTCATGCCCAGATACATCTCGGCCTTTGCATAGTATATCTGATCTTTGAACTCTTCGTTTTTCTTGTCTTTCAGCATCTTGTCCAGACTGCGTTCCACTTCTGCAAGGTCCGTGTGTTCTTCTGTGGCGCATGATGCTATGTTGATGCGGGCGTTGAACTCCATCACATAGTCGGGTCTGCACGACAGCACTTTTTCATAGTATTTGGTTGCCGTGGGGCGTTTGTCCAGTTTCTGATAAATTTGAGCCATAATAAAGTACAACCTGGCTTTTGTCTTCTTGTCGGTTGTCTCGTCGATGGCAAGACGAAGGTATTGGACTGACTTTTTGTACTTCTCTTGCGGCAGGACGGCCTCTACCATGGCCATATACAGCTTGTCGGCCAGCTTGGGCGAGAAATTGTCTTTCGACTGGTCGTTGACAAGGAGGTCGAGCGCAGACTCGGCATCGCTGTATTGCTTTTCTTGTGTCTGACAACGGGCCAGCAATATGCGTGCCTCGTCCGACTCCTCGCTACCCGAATACTGCGATATTATCATGCGGCATGTGTTGGCCGTTGCGGCATAGTCCTGTTTCTCGAAAGTGGCATAGGCTGTCAGGAGATAGCAGTTTTTTACATACTTGACATACTCTTTCCCCTGTTGGTATATACTGTGTTTCTTTATGCCTTTTATGCCTTTTTCTATTGCCTTGTCCATTTCCGGGAAAATCCCCATGGCCTGCTCTTTTGTGCCGATTTGGTATACAGGCAAAATCTGAGTATAATCGTCGTTAAATGTCTTGCTGAGTTTGCGTATGCCCTCGCGATAACTCTCGTTGCCGTTCCACCATACGTTATAGTGGCATGTTGTGTTGTGATAAGTCACATTGGCCCACTTGGCTTTATTCGTCGAGCAGGCAACAACAAGTGTTGTGGCCAAACCGACAACAGTGGCCACAACAGAATGTTTTCTATATCGTATTGGCAATAGCATCTTTTAGTTAACGTGACACAAGACTTTTTATTGTATTATCAAACGTTAAACCTGAAATGCATGATGTCTCCGTCCTGAACCACATAGTCCTTGCCTTCTACGGCTATTTTACCTGCTTCACGACATTTTGCCTCGCTGCCAAGAGCCACATAGTCCTCGTATTTTATCACCTCTGCGCGAATGAAGCCTCGCTCGAAGTCACTATGTATAATTCCCGCAGTTTGTGGCGCTTTCATTCCTTTTTTGAATGTCCATGCTCTGCACTCCTTAGGACCGGCCGTGAGGAATGTCTGAAGGTTCAACAGTCTGTATGCTGCTTTGATCAGTCGGTTGACTCCAGACTCTTTAAGTCCGAGGTCTTCCAGAAACATTTGTTTTTCTTCGTATGTTTCGAGTTCGGCTATATCTGCCTCGATGCCGGCACCAATAACAAGCACTTCCGCATCTTCTTCTTTCACGGCATCACGAACCATGTCAACATAACGATTGCCCGTGACAACCGATTTCTCATCCACGTTGCATACGTAAAGTATTGGCTTGGCGGTGAGCAACATAAGGTCTTTGGCAGCTTCTTGCTGCGACTCGTCAAGGCTCACGGTTCTGGCGCTTTTCCCTGCAAGCAGGGCTTCGCGATAGAGGCCCATGACCTCAACAAGTTTTTTGGCTTTGGCATCTCCTCCTGTCTTGGCTTTTTTTTCTTCCTTGGCGTATCGGTTCTCGATCGTTTCCAAATCTTTGAATTGCAATTCCAGATCGATGGTCATCTTGTCGCGTACTGGATCTACAGAGCCATCGACATGAGTAACATTGTCATCGTCAAAGCATCTCAACACATGAATTATGGCATCCGTAGTACGTATGTCGCCTAAAAACTTGTTGCCCAACCCCTCTCCTTTCGACGCACCTTTGACGAGACCGGCTATATCAACTATCTCGACGGTTGCAGGAACCACACTTGCCGGATGTTCTATTTCGACCAGTTTGTTAAGCCGTTCATCAGGGACTGTGATGACGCCAACGTTAGGTTCGATGGTGCAGAATGGAAAATTTGCAGCTTGGGCCTTGGCATTGCTCAGACAGTTGAATAGGGTCGATTTGCCCACATTGGGCAGGCCTACAATTCCACATTGTAATGACATATCAATAGATGTTATATTAGTTTTTAAATCAATTAATCAGAAGTGATTGTTGTATTATATTTGGCAATCATAATCAATATGATGTGCATAAATCAGTATCGTCTCTCTATCTGTTCGAGCGACAAGCGTTCACGTTCCGTAATGTTGTTGTTCGGTTGCCGAATCGCTATGCTCTCTTTCTTTTTTGAATTTGCTTTTGTTTCCGTTTTCTTGTTGCTGGCATTGTTATGTTTTGGAGTTCGTTTTGTGTTGTTAGAAATAGTATTATGTTTGGTGGCAACATTTTTCCTTGCCTTGGGTCTCGCCGGCGATTTTGTATGCTGATATACCGGTGATCCAGGACAAACATAGCTCAATTCCTCAGATGCCTGGCTGCCTTCATATTGAGTGGTGCGCAATGTGATATGGAAACACGATCCGCGCTCATATTTCACAAAACACAAGCCCTCATATTTTATTTCATACAGGGCCAAGGCCAGCATCTGTTTGCACATGTCAACCACCGTGTCGTGTCCGCTGGCCACATGTTCGTATCTTTGGGCGGAAATGTCGAATGTCGTACCGTAGATATGGCACGAGGTGTCTGTGGCATTTCTGTTGACCCGTCTGAGGTGACGTTCGCTTTGCTCGGTTCTCAGTGCACTGGTCACTATGATCTTGTACTTGCCGTGTTTTGAATAATGTTCGTCCATTAAAGATTCGAACCGTTCAGCGATGTAATTCAGAAGCAATACAGCCTCGGGCACAAGGTACGGGGTGGAATGGTACATGGAATCCACCCTGTATAGGTCTGAACTGAAGATTTGGACAAGTTCCTCGCTTTCCGACGGGTCTTTAAGCTTGTCGGGATCGATGCCATTGGCTCTTGCCGCGGACAAATGGACATAGTTCGAATCATTGAACAATTCCCTGAGATTCAGTCCTCGGAAGTCCACATGCGGTATGACTTCCCTTTTGATCCTTTTCCTGTACACTAACGACTGGTCGTCATTGGTCGTTGGGGATGAAATGCCATGTTCAAATTCAACCTCATCATGATGCGAGCCTGCAAAGGAAAACAGCATTATCGACACTGCAGCTATGCATACGACAGCAACAAACAATACCCCCTTTTTTGAAGTCCTGTAGCCTCGACGCCTGACTTCTCGTGCGGGTTTCTTACTGTCGTCTCTATACATCATAATCCTACTTCCTCAAAGAATAATCAATTTAAAGTTTTAATAGAAGAATCAATGTTCAAAGCATAAGTATACAAATCTTTATAGTAGAAGTCAACGAGGTGAGGCTTAGTGGTTGCAATGTCAGGTTCGTCACCGACAAGGACTGTCTTCATACCAGCCCTACGCCCGAACAGCATATCCGAGGCCGTGTCTCCTACCATGACAGAACGGTGCAGCGACACACCTGTGAATTCCTGCCTGGCACGCAAAGCCATGCCTATCGATGGTTTGCGCATAAACGAATGCTCCGATTTCAAAGCCGGACAGAAATATATTTTGTCAATCCTTCCTCCGTTATTCTCTACCTGCTGCATGAAACGAGCATGTATTCTTTCGAGATCCTGTTCTGTCATCAGTCCTTTCCCTATTCCTTGCTGGTTGGTAACCATGAAGATATAGTCGAATCGCTTGGAAAACAATGCTATTGCCTCTAACACCCCATCTATAAGCCTGAAATCCTCGGGACGTGTTACATATCCGTCCATAATTCTCTCATTTATCACCCCGTCCCTGTCAAGGAATAAAGAAATCATGATAATACGGCTCCTGATGTTTTAGTTCAACTCTTTTTCTATCAGATAACTGTTCCTTGTCGATGAATTACGGCATATCAGTTCGCCAAGGAATCCAGCCAAAAACAGCATGGCTCCGATGACTACAAACAGCATCGACATATAAAACCACACGCTGTTGGTAAGGGCTATCCGGCCGCAAAGCCTGAGGATGCAGACTACGACGAGAGCTATGAATCCCAGCAGAAACGACATGGAGCCTACAAGACCGAAAAAATGCATTGGCTGCTTGCCGAATTTCGACATAAACATGATGGACATCAGATCAAGGTAGCCGTTCACAAAACGGTTCAGCCCAAATTTTGTGACTCCATATTCACGTTTCCTGTGTTGAACCACTTTCTCGCCTATCTTACTAAAACCGGCCCATTTGGCTATAACAGGGATATACCTGTGCATTTCGCCGTACACCTCTATGGATTTGACTACGTCGTGCTTATATGCCTTGAGCCCGCAATTGAAGTCGTGCAATTTGATGCCGGACATTTTCCTTGTTGTCCAATTGAAGAACTTTGAAGGTATGTTTTTTGCGATTTTCGAATCATATCTTTTTTTCTTCCAGCCTGAAACGAGGTCATATCCGTCCTCCTTTATCATTCTATACAGCTCCGGAACCTCATCGGGGCTGTCTTGGAGGTCGGCATCCATGGTGATGACAACGTCGCCTTCGGCCCGTCCGAATCCGACATTCAAAGCAGCAGATTTCCCATAGTTCCTACGGAATTTTACTCCCTTATAGCACGGATTTTTTGCCCGAAGCTCTTCGATAACATTCCATGAATTGTCCTTGCTTCCGTCATCGACCATGATTACTTCATAGCTGAACCCATGTTCTTTCATTACGCGGTCAATCCATTCTGCCAAATGAGGCAATGATTCATCTTCATTATATAATGGTACTACAATGCTAATATCCATCACTTTTTAGTTTTATTATTTGTTTTTGTATTTCAATTCTTTATTACAGGTTTGTTTTTCTCTGTCCTGAAAACCAATGCTGCTACAAAAGCAGTCATGATAGACATTACAGCAGTTCTGAAAAAACCAATGAATGCCCATGTGTGCAGTTTGTATGTCCTCATCACGGCAATGGTAGCCGCCTTTTCCTCTTCGGTTCCCGCTCCGTTCTGTTCTCCGTGTATAAAATGCTCCAGACAACGGGCAGCAAAATCCTTGTCAATCACCCCTCCGTACAGCAGAAGAAAAAGGCCATACACGACTGCAGCGACCACTCCCAGTCCTAATCCATATAGCATCAGTTCTTTAAAATAGACTTTGTTGTTCTCAAGGCGAGACCTGTATCGATAGGCAAAAAAGAGAGTGCATGCGAGTAAAACCAGGTCAGTGACATAATTCTCGGGGGCAAAAATCGGATAATATATCAGTTTACAGAACAAAACTGCTACTCCGATTATCAGACCCGACATTGCACCGTCTCGCAGATATGCCTTGCGATATTCGCCATATATTTCTGATTGATATCGCCTTAAGAATTTCATTATTTTTTTTTTGTTTTGCAAAATTACAAAATTTGAGTAGATTGACAAACTTTTTGTATTTTTGCAAAATTAATTAATAAGTTTAAATATTGAATCCATAAAATTTATTTACGACAAATACTTACAAATCATGAAAAGAAAAGCATTGCTATTTGTATTTGCCTCAATTCTCATGACCTCCTGTCTGAAAGACGGGTTTAATGATTTCGAGGCTCTTAAACACCCTATGGTGTTTCAAGGAAATGTGAGCCCCTCCCTTGCCGTTCCGGTTGCGTCTGGTTCTGTCACCATCTACGACATCCTGAACATGGTACAGATCTCTTATGCACGCATGGAAGTGAACGAAGACGGCATTGTCACCATCGCATACGACACGTCTTCAACATGGCACATCAACTTTAACAATTCGAAAAAAGGACATTCCTCTCCAAAAAGTTCAGACATTGTCCATACGGCGCGTAACCGCATCAACGGCTCAGTTGCCATCGATTTATTTAAAAATATCGAATTTCTGGAAAATGCTGATATAGAAGTTGACAGCCTGAAACTCAACATTGATGCCTTTATTAAGGCACAAGCCAACCAGGAGGCAATTCAAGCTCTCGAAACCTATCATGTCCATGTTTACTACGACTCGCTTCATATCAGCGTAGTAGGCAAAGACAATAATGTATACGATGTAGCGCTGCTGACAGACTCCATCCCTATCGACAGCCTCATCAACGGTCAGAACATCAAACTCTTCGACAATGCTGACATCAGCAATGCCATCAACAAACGCCCCATCGAAATACGATACGGTGCTCGTATGAACATCGCATTCGAGTCCGCCTTTTTTTCCAGCGGAATGTCTGAGAACGAGTTCATCGCCGACTCGATAGGTGTCACTGGCGTCGACATAAGCGCCAACATCAAGGTGGATTTCCCTGTGTCGACAAAGATCAGCAATCTCAGCTATGAAACCGACATTGACTTCGAACCTTCTTTCCATCTCGATGACCTTGTTATCGACTCTTCATATATATTCTTGACTCTCAACAATGGCATTCCATTAGAATTAGGCGTCAATGCCAAATTCGTCAATGCTGCCGGTCAGGAAACAAGTGAAATAATAAACACAACTGTTGCTGGTGCACCTGTAACCAGTACAGTGCCCTACGTCTCAAACGGAACCTCTACTACTGTTGACACAATCATAGTTACCAAACAGGTTTTCGAAGACCTATTGGAAACCAAGAAAATACGCCTTAAGGCATCGCTCAACACAACAGACAACAAATTGAACAAACGCGTGGCTATCAAAGCTGACGACAAACTGAATATCAAACTGTCAGCGTTGCTCAAACCATCCTATGACATTAACATAGGTGTTGGTTCAGAAAACGAAGGCAACAATGAGGAAGGAGGTGAGAAATGAAGTCATATCGCTTTTTCGCAATTGTAGCATCCCTGTTTTTGCTTGCAGCGCCGTTGTCGGTATCTGCTCAGAGCAACATTATGTATGGCTCATCACGTAATCCGCTGATGAATAGCGCCAATCCGGCATTTTTCCCGAGCCGTTCCCGCGCATACCTGTCGCTGCCCGGCATGAACCTTAATCTTTCCAGCCCCCTCGCCTACAGCAGCATTTTCCAATACGACACTGCCGCTAAACAGACCAACATCAACCTCAACAGCATACTCGATACGCTGTGCGACGACAAGCTCCGTTTTGGTACTAATATCAACGCTGTCGGATTCGGACTTGATCTTGGCAAGTTCTTTCTGACATTCTCTACTCAGGCCAAAGTCGATTTCAGTTTCGGCATGCCATCAGGAGTAGTAACATTCCTTCGCGAAGGCAACTCCGGCTATATTGGCGACAATACTCTCGAACTTCTTGACGGAAACATTGTGGCAGCTCGTGTGTATGGCGAGGGTGCCGTAGGCTTTGGATTCCGCATCAATGATGAACTCACTGTTGCAGCAAGAGCCAAACTGCTTATTGGCTATCTCGACTTGTCGGACGCAGGCTCGTCGCTCACCATTCGCACCGAACCCGACTATTCGGCCATGACAGCCAATATGGACATCAACATGAACTACACCTCATTCGTTGATATAAGCACTGACAGCAACACCAACCAGACAACCACACATGTCCGCACATATATGCCAAAAAACTATGGCCTCAATTTCGACCTTGGCGCCCGTTATGCCACCGACCTCTTTGAGGTCTCGGCCAGCATCCTCGACATTGGTCCCGGCATCCATTGGAAAGACGGTGTTAAAAAAATCGTATCGGCCAACGAGAACAACTCATTCACATTTACAGGTGTTGATGTTAGTTCTGTAATGCATGGAGGCACTCTCGACTCTACCTATACAAATATGCTTATCGACTCCCTCAAGTCACTTGCTGAATACAAGACCATCGAAGGTGAAGGGGACTATTGGACCTCAATCCCTACCAAAGTCAATATCGGAGGCATGTTCCATATCACACAGGGTGTTAGCGCCGGACTTCTCTTCCATGGTGAATTTGAGCGCGGCATCGTAAAGGTCGGTGATGTATTCAAGACCAAAAATGTGGGCTTCTATAGCCGTACCTCCGTCCTTGCACGCGCCAATTTCCGCGACTGGATTGAAGTGGTGGCATCGGCATCAGTGCTTACAAGCAATGGCAACTGGAACTGGTTCAATCCAGGAATCGGAATCACCCTCACTCCTTTCCGTGCCATTCAGCTGTATACTTTCCTCGACTACATATCAAATATCTATGTTGTCGACGCCAAACAACTCAACATTTCGTTAGGCCTGAACCTCTTTTTGGGAAGCAGTTCTGCCAAATAATGATGCAAAACTCTTACAAATACATATAATCAAGTGAATTGCAGTAAAAAAATATTTTTTTCAATTATCCTTATTCCAGTTTTAACGATTCTCCTCGGTGCCTGCAACCGCGACATCGAGGAGTTTCAGTTCACTGGACTCGTCGTAGGCTCCCAACTGTGTTCGTCGTCTCAGATAGGATATGTTATCGATGTGTTTGAACCTGACAGCATAGGTGAATCCATAACCATTTCCGGAACGAATTATAACAATGCAGTGATGGGTTACAAAGCAACACGTATCCTGCACATGGGAGATACCATCAAAGGAGTCGCTTATTTCACCGAGAGCTATGCCGCTCTCAACTGTTTCGGAATTTCCGAATTAGACCTCCCTGAAGTAATACTTCTTTCTGTAGACGAATAAAAAAAACAAACAGCAAAATGTCCAACATCGTAGCAATAGTAGGCCGTCCTAATGTCGGCAAATCAACACTTTTCAACAGACTTATCGAAGAACGTAAAGCCATAGTCGACGAAACGGCAGGCGTTACCCGCGATCGTCAATACGGGCATAGCGACTGGAATGGCAAACATTTTTCGGTCATCGATACCGGAGGCTATGTCATGGGCGGCGACGATGCGTTCGAAACGGAAATTCGCAAACAGGTCGCTCTTGCCATTGAAGAAGCTGATGTGATACTCTTCCTCGTCGACGCCAAAGAGGGCTTGACGCCAATGGATGAAGATGTGGCCGACATGCTACGGCGCTGTACAAAAAAAGTATTACTTGTTGTCAACAAGTGCGACACTGCTGCCCGTCACGAAACCATCGGAGAGTTCTATGCTCTCGGACTTGGCGAGCTCTATCCCATCGCCGGAATCACAGGTACCGGTACGGGCGACCTGCTCGATGCAGTGGTGAGCGACTTCGACGAAGGCGAGGTTGACACCAACGACGGCTTGCCCCGCATTGCCGTGGTCGGACGCCCCAATGTGGGTAAGTCATCATTCATCAATGCAATAACCGGACAGCAGCGCAACATCGTCACCCCCATTGCCGGAACCACACGCGACTCGTTGTTGACACATTACAATCTTTTCGGCTTCGACTTCAATTTTGTCGACACAGCCGGTTTGCGAAAAAAACAAAAAGTCAACGAGGACCTTGAATTCTATTCCGTCCTGCGTTCTGTACGCACTATTGAAAGCAGCGATGTGTGTATCCTTATGCTCGATGCATCACAAGGCCTGGAGCAACAGGACCTCAACATATTCGGCTTAATACAACGAAACCATAAGGGAGTAGTCATTGTTGTCAACAAATGGGACCTTATCGAAAAAGACAACAACACTCACATGGATTTCGAAAACCTTATTCGCGAAAGGATTGCCCCGTTCAACGATGTGCCCATTGTCTTTACGTCGGTTATCAATAAGCAACGCATCCACAAAGTACTTGAAACTGCCCAGCAGGTATACAATGCTCGAAGCCGGAAAATATCGACATCCGAACTCAACGACACACTGCTACCCATCGTCAAAGAGCAGAACCCGCCGCCAAGCGTAAAAGGCAAATGGATCAAGATAAAATACATAACCCAATTGCCAACGCCTTATCCCCAGTTTGTATTCTTCTGCAATCTGCCGCAATATGTCCGCGACCCATACCGTCGCTATGTCGAAAACCGCATGCGTGAGCTCTGGGACTTCCACGGTGTGCCAATAAACATCTATTTCAGAGCAAAATAATTGCAAGACAAAATTCTAAGAGATATGTCTGACAATAATAGCGATATCCGCATTGACAAATTCCTGTGGGCTGTTCGTCTGTACAAGACACGCAGCATTGCCACCGATGCATGCCGTTCAGGGCGTGTCAAATTCAACGGCCAACCCGTCAAGCCGTCGCACGAAATTGCTGTCGGCGAAATATACGAGCTCAACATCGAACAAATGCATCGTACTGTGCAGGTCAAGGCTTTACTGTCAAATCGCGTAGGTGCCAAGTTGGTGGAAAACTACCTCACCGACTTGACACCTCCCGAGGAATACGAACGTATCCAGATGGCCCGCCAGTATGGATTTGAACATCGCGATCGCGGTGCCGGTCGTCCTACCAAGCGCGACCGCCGCGAAATCGAAGAGTTCAAATACATGTAGGCAACCTCTAAAAAAACTTTTAATTATCTTCGTTGACATTTCTTTGGCTCTGAAAAGCAAACAAGTTCTCTTTTCTCTCGCTTTGCGAAACGTTCGCGTTTTGCCTGGTACAAGCTCCTGTGG
>CAMOFI010000005.1 GCA_946613135.1 uncultured Bacteroidales bacterium | reverse complement strand
GACTCGATGGTGTAGCTCACCACGTTGTCCCAATACTCATTGTGCAGGTTGACCTCTTCGAAGCGGCAACCGTATTTTTTTGCTATGAAGGTGGTTATTTCGATGTCTTCTTCTGCCGGGCAGTCGATGTAGCCGTCTTCGGCTTCCATGCCGATACGTATGTAGAAAATGTCGGGTGTGTAGCCTTGTTCTTTCAGCATATGGACTACAACGGAGCTATCGACTCCACCGGATACTAATGCAGCTATTTTCATGACATTTTTTCTTCTTTAGTGGTCTCCGTCGTTTTGTCGTCAGGTGCTGTTATCCATTCGCAGTCGTCTGGCAGGCGAATGCTTTTGAAGCGACGTTGGCGTTGTTTCCACCGTTCGCGTGCGAATTGCTGCATATCGGTCACTTCGTCGTTTTCGTCTATAATCTCGAGTCCGAAAATGGTCTCTATGATGTCCTCGAGAGTGATGATGCCTTGAAATCCACCATACTCGTCGATGATTATTGCTATCTGTTCTTTGTGCTTGAGCAACGAGTCCCAGATGTGGCTTACCGACTGCTCTTCGTTGAAGAGAGGTATGTCGCGTTTGATCTCTTTTAGTTGCTTGTTGAACTTGTCTTCGGCAAGGTCTTCAAGTGCATCGCTGCGCAATATGTATCCGGTTATGTATTCGGGGTCGTCGGCATAGACAGGGATGCGGCTGAAGTGGCTGTATTCTTCTTCTTTGTAGAACTCGCGCAGTGTCATCGATTCGGGAGCCACGGCGGCAACGCTGTGAGGTGTCATCACATCGTAGGCTTTGACATTGTCGAGTTTTATTACGTTTTGAATAATCTTGTTTTCATCCTCATTAAGCACACCCTCGTCTTCGCCCACATCGGCCATTGCGGCTACTTCTTCACGGCTCACGGCAGTCTCGTCGTCTTTGCCTGAGAACAGTTTGGTAAGCAGACCGATCAGTAGCACAAGAGGATACATAAGTATAATCAGAATTCTTATTGTGTGGGAGGTGAATCCCATCAGTCTTTTCCAATAGGTTGTGCCAATGGTTTTCGGGATGATTTCCGAGAAAATGAGGATTAGTATTGTTGTGATCGCAGATACCAATCCGAACCATTGGTTGCCAAAGGCCTGTGTGGCTTGAGCTCCGACACCTGCTGCTCCGATGGTGTTGGCTATGGTGTTGAGCGACAATATTGCTGCAATTGGTTTGCCGTTGTCAGTCTTGAATTGTTTGAAGGTGGTTGCGGGACGATATCCTGCATCCTCTCGCATGGTAATGTAGGATAGGGGAGTGGACATCAGCACTGATTCGAGTATGGAGCACAGGAATGATATTGACATGGCTCCGATTAGGAACAGGAATAGGAGTGTTAGATGGGACATTACTTGTTTTTTATTCTTTTAACGTTTAATACGCTTTTTTATTGCTTGGTTTTGTTACTTTGTAGTGCTATGATAATGACTGCACTAAAAATCAACAAGATGCCTATTGCAAGATTTGCCGAGAATGTTTCGCCGAAAAGGAAGATGCCGATAAGTACTGCTGTCAATGGCTCTAGAGCTCCCATGATGGCTGTTGGGGTTGAGCCGATGTATTTTGCGGCATATACCATCATCACCAGTGCCAGGATGGCTGGTACGACGGCAAGCCATGCTACGTGTAGCCAACTGTAGAGTGTGGCGGGCAGTTGGAACCCGTCGCCACCTGCAAGTGCTATGGCGAGATTGCCGAGTGCACAGTATATCAAGACATAGAAGTTGATTTTGAACGACGACATGGGCAATTTGGCCCGGTTCATGAGTATGATGTATATGGCATAGGTCAGTGCTGATATCAGTACAAGGGCGATACCTGCAGAGGAGAGTGTTCCGCCTTGAGGGTTCCAATAGAGAAGCATTACTCCGATAAAAGAAAGGAAGATCGATATGGCGGTGGCAATAGTGATTTTCTCTTTAAAAAACAAAGCCATGATGGCAGCCGTAAGTACGGGATAGACAAACAAGATTGTCGAAGCGACACCGACATCCATCAGTTTGAAACTGACATAGAGGGTTAGCGACGAAGCGAGGAACAGGATGCCGAGGGCGGAGAGGGTTGCAAACTCCTGACGTGTGACTTTGAAGGATTCTTTCCTGAATAGCATGACGACGGCTATGATGGCCCAAGCCAGCGAAAAGCGCCAGAACAGCACGTTAGGAGGTGTCATTCCTTCAGCGTATAGTTGTGCTCCGATAGGGTTGGTTCCGTAGCAGATGGCGGCACCGATGCCGCATAGTGTTCCAAAGAGTTTTTTGTTTTTCATCTATTGTAGTTTAGAAAAGCGTCCTTTTGGGGGACGCTTTTCATTATGAAGTGTGAGAAGATGTATTGTCTTTTGTTTAGTGTAATGCTTTTTTTGAATGAGAAAATCAGTCGGGTAGTCCGTTGAGGAAGTCCATGGAGGAGGAGAGGCCTCCGTTGGCGCTTACACGTGTGCGTGCAGCATCGCTTTCGGAAGAGTGAGGAGCCTCGTAGATGGGTTCGGAGGAGAGCTCGGAGACTGACATTTCTTCGACCTTGCGCGGGCCATCGGGGTCGTGACGGAGCAGGTCGTTCATGCGGCGAATGCGTTCGGCGCGTTGACGAGCCTTGATGTCGTCCAGACTCTCGCTGGGGTTTAGGGCCTGTGCCACCTGGTTTTGTGTTATCCTTTCGGAATGGGCCTGCTGCTGTGTCGCGGGTTTTGCTATTGTGGTTTCGGCCACAATGTCGACACGAGAGGAGGCTCCAAAAACGTCGTAGGTGTTAGTGTTGGGAGTGTTGTTTTCTGCAGGCTTGGTCTGCTCCATCGCTTCGGTCTGCTGGATATTGAATTTAGGTGTTGAAGGTTGCTGTTGAGGTGTGTTTTGGATTATCTCGCGCGATATGACACGGATGCCGTTGAGGTGGTCGTTGTTTTCCTGTTTCTCGTCGGATTCGAAAGAGTTTGTTTCGTCTGTGGTCTCGTTTTCTGTTTCTTCGGAGGGTTCAGGGACGGCGTCGAGCGAGAAATAGCGTTTGGGGCCGTCGTTCGAGGGGTTGTTGAAGATGTCTTTCTCCTGCTTTGTGGCGTCGGTGTTGTTGGCGGGTTCTTGTTTAGTCTCGTCTTTGGCAGGAGTGTCTTCTTTGTTTTCGGTTGCGACGCGATGAACCAGGTGAATGCCACTCTCATCGATAGGAGATTCGTGGACATCCTTGGTGTTCTGTTTTTCCTGGGTGTCGTTAGTCTTTTTTTCGTCGTTGGGTTTAGGTTCTTCGAGAGGTTCGAGGTTGATGACTGTTCTGCCAGGCAGCGGTTCGAAACCTGTAGCGATGAGGGTGATGCGCAGTTCGTCGTCGAGATCTTCATCCATACCGTTACCCCAGATGACGTTTGCTGTATGGCCGGTGCGTTCTTTGACGTAGTTGGTGATGCCATAGAGTTCGTCCATCTTGATTTTGTGGTTTGGAGCGTAGGAGAAGTATAGCAGTACGTTTTTGGCGCCGCGGATGTCGTTGTCGTTGAGCAGTACTGATGTTGCTGCATTTTCGATAGCTTCCATGGCGCGGTTTTCGCCGTGGCCGGAGCCTGTACCCATGAGTGCCGTGCCGCTTTTCTGCATGACGGTGTTGACATCGCGGAAGTCGATGTTTACTTTGCCTCCGCGAGTAATGATTTCGGCGATGCCTTTGGCGGCAGTGAGAAGTACGTCGTCGGCTTTGCTAAAGGCTTCGTCGATGTCCATGTCGCCAAGGCGGCGCAGGTTGTCGTTGTTGATGACGAGGATTGCGTCGACGTGTTTTTTCAGTTCGTCAATGCCTTTCTTTGCCTGCTGGGTACGTACGGGACCTTCGAATTCGAAGGGCTCGGTCACGATGGCTACAACGAGTATTTGAGGCACGAGCTCGTCTGCCAGTTTGATGCTTTTGGCCAGTTCGGCGACGACGGGGGCAGCTCCTGTTCCTGTGCCGCCGCCCATACCGGCGGTGATGAAAAGCATCTGTGTGTCGTCGGAGATTGATTGCAGAATCTCGTCCTTGTGTTCGAGGGCCATTTTCCGTGCATGCTCGGGATTGTTGCCGGCGCCAAGAGTTCCGAGGACTATCTTGTTAGGAACGGGGCTTGACTCGAGAGCTTTGACGTCGGTGTTGCATACTATGAACTCTACGCCATGTATGCCTTCACGGTACATGTGATTAACTGCGTTGCCACCACCACCACCGACACCAATTACTTTTATTTTGGCGGGCTGATCATGGATTGGTTCAAACTCGACAGAGGAGTTTCCGCCCATGAGGTTGTTATTTAGGGTTTCGTTATTGTTCGAAATCGATAAATTTGTGCTGTCTTCCATTGTACTTATTTCTATTCAGATTATTGGTAATAAATGATTTGTGCCGATATGGCGATGGTGTAAATCAGTTGTAAAGATACGTTTTATTGTTCTGATGCTGAATGTTGTGCGGCAATTGTTTTCAACAGGTTTTTCAACGTCAGATGTCTTTCTCGTCTTTGCCTTCGTTTCGAATGGTGTCGTCGCCGAAAACACGTCCGAAGTATTTGTCGATTGCTTTCATGGCTTGACTGCCCCAACCGGGTTTGCGCGGACGGCGTCGTGACACGTCGGGAGTTGTGTCGGCAGGTTCGGTTTTGGGAGTTGCCGGCATCTCTCGTTCTATGTCGTCGAGAGGCTTTTGAGTTGTACTTTCGTTGGCAGTAGGCATGTCGGCGAAAATATCGTTGGCGTTGTCTTTTGGTATGGATGTTTCGTGTGTATTGTCTGGTTCGGCATGAGTGTTTTGGTTGTCATCCTCCTCGAGTTGCTGGCGGTATTTGTCGAGTTCGTCGAATCCGTAGAGCACAAGACCTATTCCTGTTGCGTACATCGTATTTATAATCTCGTTGTCGGTGTCTCTGTCAAGATGTTCGTTGGGCAGTCCTATACGAGTGTCAATGCCTGTTATGTACTCTGTCAGATCCTTGATGTGCCGGAGTTGTGCTCCGCCGCCAGTGAGAACTATACCTGCAAAGATTTCTTTTTCGAGGTGAGACTGTTTGATTTCGAAGTCTACCTGTTCGAGGATTGTCTCGGTACGAGCCTTGATGATGCCGGCGAGGGTGCGCATGCTTATTTCGCGAGGAGGCTGTGCCCGCAGTCCGGGAATGGCTATAATGTCGTTTTCGCTTACGTTCTGAGGCAGACACGAGCCAAACTTTGTCTTGAGTGCCTCGGCCTGGCTGCGCATGATACGGCAGTTTTCTTTGATGTCGTTTGTTATGGCGTTGCCGGCAAGAGGCAGTACGGTGGTGTGTCGTATTATGCCTTCGTTGAAAATGGCGATGTCTGTTGTGCCGCCACCGATGTCGACGAGTGCCACGCCGGCGTCTTTGTCGGTGTCGTCGAGAACGGCGTAGGAAGAGGCGATGGGTTCGAGGACGACCCGTTTGATGGTGAGTCCGGCGCGTTCTACGCTGTCGTGGATAGCGCGAAGGTTCATCGTGTTGCCTGTGACGATGTGGAAATTGGACTTGAGCTGTTTGCCCACTACTCCGACCGGCTCAACGCTTGGACTCAGTTCTTCGCCGTCGACAATGAAGTTTTGCGGGAAGATGTGGATTATTTCTTCGCCAGGGTTGAGAGGGATGTTGTATTGATCTTCAATCAGCTTTTCTACATCTTCGGTCTGGATAATGTCGTGGTCTGGGGGTATGGAGTAAGAACCGAGGTTGTTGATGCTTTTGATGTGCTGTCCGGCAATGCCGACATAGACCTCGCGGACTTCGATGCCGGCTTGCTCGGAGGCATCGGCTACGGCTTTTTGGATTGAGCGTGCGGTGTCCTTGATGTTTTTTACTACGCCTCGTTCGACGCCTTTAGACTCGGTTTTGCCGAAACCGATGATTTTGATTTTTTCACCTTCGCCGCGCTGGCCGATGAAACAGGCAATTTTGGTTGTCCCAATGTCTAAGCCTACAATGATGTCGTTCTGATTGTTCATGGTATTATGTATTAAGTTTTTATTTTTTCTTTGTGCAGACAACTTGGTTCCTGTATTTGAGGTTTATGACAGAATAGGTGTCCCACCCTACGAGGCTGATGCCCTGATCAAGAAAAGCCCACAGGTTCTCGAATTTTGTATTCATCTGTGTTGTGTCGCCGAGGATGACGGTCAGTTCGCCTAATTTCGGGATGAGGCAGATGTCGCCGTTGGCAGCAATGCTTACTTGGTCGAAAATGTCTCCGTATTTTGGATTGTCGTTAAGGAAACAAGCTGTCTTCCATATTTTAAGCAGAGATGATGGCTGGTTGTGGTTTGCAGTGTCTGCGAGATTCAGGGCGGAGGTATTAGCCAATAAGGGCTCGCTGAGATTTACGTTACCTATAAGTATATTGCAGAATTTTTTTGCACACAGAGGCATGCAAGTTCCCTGCTGAGATATATAGAATTCGTTGCCTTGATAAAACATTCTGACCACAGGGGTGTTGGGAGTGACGTCTACCAAAAGCTTACCTCCTGTAGACAGGCGTGTCGTTGCATCTGCCACGTACGGGTGTTGTTTCAGTGTTTCGGCAATCGCTTTCCGGTCAATGTCTTTGATGTCTGTTTGTCTGATGTGAGGGTGAGAAAGAACGATAAGGCTGTCTATGTCGGTAGGAGAAAGCAGCCCGATGCCGTCCTCTGCGATATGGGATTCAATCCCTCTCATTGTAGAGTTGCGACGAACAATGTGGAAAGTGACGACGATTGCCGTCAGGAGCGCTATGATGATGATATGTTTGACTGTGGGTTTCAAGTATTGGTGTCGTTGTTAAAGTCAGATGTTCTCTTTCAGATGTTCTTCAAGTATGGGTACAAGTCTGTCGATGTCGCCGGCTCCCAAAGTGAGAAGCACGTCGGGGTAGAGAGCGTCGACAAGATCGGGGATTTGTTCGCGGGTGCTTAAGTATTTGTTCATCGAATTGATTTTGCGCAGAATCATTCCGGATGATACCCCAGGGATCGGTTTTTCGCGAGCAGGATAGATGGGCATCAGGATTATTTCGTCGAGCGGGCTTAGCGCTTCGGCGAACCCGTCGGCAAGGTCACGAGTGCGCGAGTAGAGATGAGGCTGGAAGATGCCTACAATTCTTTTGTCGGGATACAAATATTTTACGGATTCGATTGTTGCGGCAATTTCTCTTGGATGATGTGCATAGTCGTCGATATAGACCAGATCCTTGGTTTTTATGCGGACGTCGAAACGGCGTTTGATGCCTTTGAAAGACTTGAGACCGCTGCGAAGTTGATATTCGTTGAGACCGCAGTGGAGAGCAACAGCCGAGGCTGCGACGGCGTTTTCTACATTATAGAGACAGGAGTTTTGCAGCTCCAGGTCGTACAGGACCCGCTCTGGTGTGCGAAGGTCGAAGAAGATGTTGCCGTTGTAGTTGCGGACATTAATGGCGTAATAGTCGGGCTCGATGGAGCGTGCCGAATAGCTGAATTGTTTGATTTCTTCGCCTATATGCAGAGTCTTGTCCTCGTCGTCCTCGTGAGCGTGGTCTTCTTCGTGATTGTGGTGGTGTCCGGTCAGACCTTCTTTCACGAAGATGGCACCTTCGGGCGATGTCTGGTTGGCGTATTGCTCGAAGGCCTCAATCATTTTTTCGTGTGTTCCGTATATGTCGAGGTGGTCGGGGTCGGTAGCGGTAATTACAGAATAATAGGGATGCAGTTGCAGGAAGGAGCGGTCGTATTCGTCGGCTTCGACCACTATATACTCGCTGTCGTTGTTTACGACAAGGTTGCTTTCGAAGTTTTTCGATATGCCGCCAAGGAATGCGGAGCATCCGATGTCGGTCTTGCTGAGCAGGTGGGCTATCAGTGTGCTTGTTGTGGTTTTGCCGTGGGTGCCGGCCACGGCGATGCATTTCTTGCCATGTGTCAGTTCGCCGAGCACCTGCGAGCGTTTTTTGATGGGGACGCCTTTGTTGCGCAGAAATTCGAATTCTTTAGTGTCGTATGGGACGGCGGGTGTGTAGATGACGAGGTCGATATTGTCGGGAATCTTATCGGGGTTGTCGTCGTAATGGACAGGAATGCCTTCGCTCTCGAGTTGACGTGTCAGCGGGCTCTCGGTGCGGTCGTAGCCACATACGGTATGTCCGCTCATCTTGAAAAAGCGAGCCAATGCGCTGATTCCTATTCCGCCGATACCTAAGAAGTAGTATGTCATAGTATGAGTCTTTTAGCTTGTTTGAACTGTAGTGTGGAGCGTTATTTCTTGATTATTTTGTCTATCTCGTCGACGATGTGTTCTGCAGCATTGCGTTTTGCCAACGACTGGATGTTTTTGCTCATGGAGAGTCTTCGACTTGTGTCGTTGAGCAGATTGAATACAGTGTCGATACCGAGCTCGCCGCACTCGTTGTCACGAATCATAATGGCGGCATTTTTGTTGACAAGTGCAAGTGCGTTTTTTGTCTGGTGGTCTTCGGCCACGTTGGGCGACGGGACAAGTACGATCGGTTTGCCGACAATGCACAGCTCGCTGATGGATATGGCTCCTGCCCTCGATATGATCACATCTGCGGCAGCGTAGGCTAAATCCATTCTTGAGATGAAACGGTGTACTTTGATTATGTTGCCCATTCCGGCTTCGTCGACAGCCTTTAGCGCCTCGTCATACATCCATTGTCCGGTCTGCCATATAAGCTGTACCTGCTGTGAGGATTGTTGCTCTTTGATTTTTTGCAGGTTGGACAGGATCATGTTGTTTATGCTGCGGGCTCCGAGGCTGCCACCAATTATGAGAAGTACATTGGAACCGTTGTCGAGACCGAAGTGTGCGCGTCCATCTTCTGTCGAGGCACTCATCTGTTCGATGTCTTTCCGTATCGGGTTGCCGGTGATGACAATCTTTTCTGCCGGGAAGAAGCGCTCCATGCCTTCGTAGGCTACGCATATGGTTCGCGCATCCTTGGCTAACATTTTGTTTGTCAATCCGGCATAGGAGTTCTGCTCCTGAATCAGCGTGGGGAATCCCATAGACGCTGCAGTTTTTAGCGTAGGTTCGCTAGCAAAACCGCCTACTCCAACCACTATGTCGGGAGAGAAGTCGCGAATGATTTTCTTGACCATCCGGCGACTCTTGATCATCTTGAAGGGAAGCTGCAGGTTCTTGATGATGTTTGCTGGTGTAAGTTTACGTTGCAGCCCTGCTATTGGAAGGCCTTTGATTTCGTAACCTGCGGCCGGCACTTTTTCCATCTCCATTCGCCCTTCGGCACCGACAAACAGAATAATGGCATCGTCATACCTGGCCTTGATGGCATTTGCTATTGCTATAGCAGGGAAGATGTGTCCACCGGTGCCGCCACCGCTGATTATTGCTTTCATGACTTGTATTTTTGGTTAATGATTCTCTTTAGTTTCTTTCAGGTTTACGTCGTAGGCTACAGACTGTATTACTCCAAGCGCCAAACCCATGCACAGGTAGGCCGAGCCTCCAGAGCTGATGAACGGCAGGGTCTGTCCGGTTACCGGCAGGGCACCGACAGAGACGCACATGTGTATTCCTGCCTGTAGGAATATCATGGTACTTAGTCCAACCACGGTCATGCGACCGAATTCGCCCTCGCATCTCCAGGCAATACGAATGCAGCGTATATAGAGGAACAGGTATAGCAGGAAAACGACAAGGCCACCAAGCATGCCTGTCTCCTCGACGATTATAGAATATATCATGTCGTTGTTGGCTTGTGTCATCAGCCTTGCTTGAATTGTTGAGCCTACTCCGACACCGAAAAATTTTCCCGAGGCCACAGCCATACGGGCCATGGATTCTTGCGAGAGCTGTTCTTCGTCGAAATTCAACCATTTGTCTATGCGACTCGTCCACGTGCTGGAGCGTTCAAGGAACGGAAGGTTGAGTTTGTCGCTTACGAAAATGGCAAGCAGTCCAAATGCCAAAAGAGCGAGGACCGACAGTCTGAGTTGCTTGGCGTTGACATTTGTAAGCCTCAGCATGGCGTAACATACAATAAATATGATAAGTGCCGTGGACAGATTGTCGGGGACGATTAGTCCGATAACAAGAAGAATAGGTAAGAGTATTTTTCGCAGGGTGGTCCACTCGTGCAATGTCTCTTTTTCTTGAGCCAACAGTCTTGCGAGATAGATGATGATGATGATTTTGGCGAACTCGGATGGTTGGAATCGTCCTATCAGCGGGATATATACCCATCTGCTCATGCCTGAACCGGCGGCATTGTCTTCGTGTCCTATGGCCACAGCAACAATCAGCAGAGCCACAGATATCAGAAAGCCGAACCATGACATTCCGGAGAAGTTGCGATAGTCAAAGTTCGCCAACAGAATGACGAGAATGAACGATGCAACGACAAACAGCCCGTGTTTTATCAGAGCCCTCAAAGGTGTCGTGTCGGCGATGACCGCCGGATAGCCTGCGGAGCTATAGACCGATATGAGCGATATGATTGCCAGCATCAGAAAAATGAACCATATCGCTTTGTCGCCCTTGAAGGGGTTTAGCAGTTTGTGTAATATGTCTTTCTTGTCGGAGGTCATTTACAGTTCGTTGACTTCGTGTTTGAATGAATCGCCTTGTGTTTCGTACGAGATTCCATTTTCAAGGGCGGGCGAGAAGAGGACTTTCATGTTTTCGGTGCAGCTGTAGAAAGCTTTAGTCACTGCTTCGTTCATGCTGTTTGCTGCGACGATTTTCAGTTTGTCGCTGCCGAAAACCTGTTCGTACAGAGTGCTGTCTCCAATTGTGATGATGGTCTGTACTTTTTGTTCCACCAAAGTGCGCAGCCGTTTCAGTTCGTTGGCTTTGCTGCTGTTTGTCGGGTTTCCGTTGGCAATCCAGATGGTTTTGCCTTCGATGGTTTCGAGTGCATACCATGTAGACATGACGCTGCGCGAGGCGGCATCATCGATAAAGGATACTCCCTTGATGCGTGCCACGAATTCGAGTTTGTGTCTCATTTCGTCGATCAAGTTGAAGCACTCTTTAAGGTGGCTGCTACGCAGTTTTTTCAGTCTTGCCGAGTCGATGCCAGCCAGACCGGTGTGTACCGAGGTGCGTCCTTGTGTTGCTAATGATTCGTACATATTTCAAAGATGTTTTGTTAAAGTTGGATTTATAGTTCTTTTAGTTTGTTAGTGTTCTATCTGAGTTTGAGTGTCACAATGCTGATGATGGCCAGTACAATACCTACAATGTAAAAGCGCATGACGATTTTCTGCTCTTTTATTCCTTTCTTTTGGTAGTGGTGATGAAGAGGGGTCATCAGAAACGGTCTTTTGTCGACGGGTACAGCTTCGCCGACTGGCAGTTTGTGCCGACGTCTGTATGCCTTGCATCCGGCAGTCTGTATTATCACCGAAAGGCTCTCTATAAGGAATATGCCGCAAATGATAGGGATAAGCAGTTCTTTGCGGATGAGGAGGGCAAAAACAGCAATGATTCCTCCGATGGCCAACGATCCTGTGTCGCCCATGAATATTTCGGCGGGATGAGTGTTGTACCATAGGAAGCCCAGCGTGGCACCGACAAACGCCGTAATGTATATCGCAAGTTCGCCTATATTAGGTAAGAACATTATGTTTAAGTAGTTGGCGAATATTATGTTGCCCGATACCCATGCCAGGATGGCAAATGTGGAGCCCACTATTGCCGATGTTCCTGTCGCCAGTCCGTCGATGCCGTCGGTGAGGTTTGCTCCGTTCGATGTGGCGGTAACTACCAGGATTACAATGATAACATATACCAGCCATACCCAGTTTTTGGTCCAGTCGCCCATCCAGGTTATAATCTTTGCATAGTCGAGCTCGTGGTTTTTCACGAACGGGATGGTTGTCTTGGTTGATTTCACGGGGTCACGCGAGAACTCGTTTTTGGCTTTCTCGTAGTTGTCTTGGATGTTTACATTGTGAGAAGCCACGTACGATTCCACCGACGATGTTTCTTTGATGGTGATGTCAGGATGATACATTATCAACAGACCAACGGCCAGTCCCAGGATGACTTGTCCGATAACTTTGTATTTACCTTTCAACCCTTTTTTGTCTTTTTTGAACACCTTTATATAGTCGTCCAAAAAACCTATCAGTCCGAGCCACACTGTTGTGCCCAGCATTATGAGCACGTAAATGTTGTCGAGCTTTGCGAAGAGCAAAGTGGGTATTATTATCGATGCCAGAATCAGAATTCCGCCCATCGTGGGAGTGCCTTCCTTATCCTTTTGGCCTTCGAGATTCAAGTCGCGAACTGTTTCGCCGATTTGTTTTTTCTTCAACCATTTTATGAATGGTTTGCCCAGGATGAGCATGATTATCAGAGATGTGATAGCAGACATTGCTGCCCTGAACGAGATGTATTGAAAAACTCCAGCACCAGGGAAATCAAATGTTTTGTCCAGCCAGTTGAAAAGATAATATAACATAATGTTCTTTTTATTGTTATTGATTCGTGATTTCTACAGTGTATAAAAGAGAGAAGAAATTGTGACAGTTGTTCGCATGTAAGTTATAGTTTTGTCAGATGCTTAGCAGTTTTCCAATTTCTTCACGGTCGTCGAAGTGGTGTTTTATGTTGTTGATTTCTTGATATGTTTCATGTCCTTTGCCGGCAATGAGGATTATGTCGCCCTCGTGTGCCATCATTGTTGCTGTCTTTATTGCCTGTCTGCGGTCGCTGATTCGTACAGTTTTTGAACGTTGTTCAGCATCCAGTCCCTCTTCCATGCTGTCGAGTATTTTTTCGGGGTCTTCGGTACGCGGGTTATCCGATGTCAGTACCAGATGGTCGCTTCCTGTTGCGGCGATTCTGGCCATGATGGGTCTCTTCAACGGGTCGCGGTCGCCGCCGCATCCTACAACAACTATGAGGTTTTGGCGTTTGTCGCGAACTTCGTTTATTGTGTCTATCACATTCTGGAGAGCGTCAGGAGTGTGGGCGTAGTCCACGATGGCAGTGATGCCTTTGCCATGCAGGTACTGGAAACGTCCCGGTGCGGCATGAAGCTTGCTTGCAGCCCTAAGTGTCTCCTCTGTTCCGAACCCGCATAATATGGCTGTTGCCACGATGGCGGTAATGTTATAAGCGTTGAAGCGACCTACCAAGGGTGACCAGAATTCTTGAGGGGCATTGCTATTTACGCTCAGTTGCAGTTCCTGTCCATGAATGGTACTTTCCACAATCTTGCATCTGAAGTCGGCAACAGTCTGCAGGCTATATGTCTTCACATTCGCTTTGCAGTTCTGAACCATCACAAGTCCGTTTTTGTCGTCGATGTTGGTAAGAGCGAAAGCCTGTTCCGGCAAGTTGTCGAAAAGTGTTTTCTTTGCTGCAATATAGTTGGCCATCGTCTTGTGGTAGTCAAGGTGGTCGTGAGTGATGTTGCTGAAAATGGCCCCGGCAAACTTTATTCCTGCAATGCGTTTCTGTACTATGGCGTGCGAGCTTACTTCCATAAAGCAGTATTCGCAGCCTCTTTCCACCATCTTGGCAAGCAGCATGTTCAGTTCTACGGCGTCGGGTGTCGTGTGTGTCGCCTGTAATTCTTCGTCGTCGATGCGGTTCACTATTGTGGAGATCAGACCTGCATGGACGCCCATGTCGCGCATCATGCGGTGAAGCAATGTCACCGTTGTCGTTTTGCCGTTGGTTCCCGTGATCCCGATCAGTTGCAGTTTCTTCGATGGGTTGCCGTAGAAGTTTGCTGCTGCCATGCCGAGAGCCATGTCGGCATCATTAACCTTCAGAAAGCAGACCCCTTCGGGTTGTTTCTCGGGCAGGTCGCAGCATATCACGGTGTTGCATCCTTGCTCTATTGCCTTGCTGATGTACATATGCCCATCGGTATGGACACCCTTTTGGGCCACAAACAGATAACCTTTCGTCGCCTTGCGTGAATCGAATACAATCCCGTCAATGTTGCGTTCGTCTACGCTGCATTCCTTTCCTTCGCAGAAAGACTTGAATTCTATGTCGTGTAATATTTCGGTCAGTTTCATTTTCTTTTCGTTATAGTCGTTGTTTTGTTACTCTTTCTATCGTTGCAGGATGGTTGCGCACGGTTTTATGGTTTCAGTTTCAGATGCACTTTAGTGTTCTTTGTAATCGGAGTGCGAGCCTTCGGTTCTTGGCTCACCACCTTGCCCATGCCCTCGTATGTGACGTCTATTCCCATGCTGCGGCACAGCAAGAGAGCGTCTCTTATGGTCATCCCGTAGCAGTTTGGTATCTGTCCTTGAGGAATTTGGTATGGTACATATCCGGGTTTTGTGTCGGTTTCGTCGTCCTGTTGCTGGAAAGTGCACCACATGGACTGATTGGGGATGTTGCTGCAGTCCAGTCCTAACCTGCGATGCACTAACCTGATTGCAGCCTGCGGTGCTTTCATTACGATGGGCAGTGGATATGCCACGCTCTTGCTTTCGTTGTTTTTCTTTTTCAGTTCGGCCATTTTCGTGATTGTCGGACGACAGTCAAGCTCTTTGTCTAAGGACACTACACAGTCGGCTATGTCTTGAAACACCGGTGCGGCGTTTCTTCCAAAAAGTTTTATGTCCTGCATCATTACCAGGCAGGTGTATTTGGGTTTGTCGGCGGGGAAGAAACCCACGAAAGTTGCGTTGCTTGTTGGTGCATTGGGCGACGTTACGGCGGTTCCCGTTTTGCCTGCAATGCTGTAGGTGTCGTTTTTGATGTTGTCGCCCGTACCTTCTTCGACAACACCTATCAGCAGGTCGCGGATTGTTTCGGCAGTCTCTGCTGAACATATATGTTCCTTTATTACCTTAACGGGTAACTCTTCCACTTCACCGTTCTTTATCACTCCGCGACAAAAGCGCGGTTTGACCATCTTTCCCTTGTTGGCCAAAGCGTTGTAGAACGTTGCCATCCTCAGAGGCGACACGGAACTTGTATATCCATAGCAGAAGCGCAGAAAGTCGTTGTCGTATGTCAGCGGGTGCGTCAAGCTTTTGTATTCCGACGCCACAATGTCGGTGTTCAGTTTCTCATATGGGAATATACGAGCCACTTGAGCAAAGAGGCTGTCGCGCCGATGGTTGTAGTATCGCCATGCCAGTTCGCAAAAAGCCACGTTGGACGATACTGCTACAGCTTTCCAGAGAGGGTATTCGTCATTTGTGATTCCGTGGTCTTCCACGATTTTGCTCTTCAGGCTGAACCGCTTGCGTCCCACTGGCAGCATCATTTCCCTGTCGAGGTCGAATGACGGGTCGTTGTACATCGCTGTAAGAATTACAGGCTTGAATATTGAACCGGGCTCATAACGGTCCGATACGGCCACATTCCGATACGGCATCTCCTCGTATTTGCCTGTTGTGTCAAGAATCAGCGACGAACAGACCAGTACATTCCCGGTCTCCACCTCCATCAGTATTGCACAGCCTGCAGAGCTGCCGTATCGTCTTAGTGCGTGTTCTAACGAGTAGTGCGCAATATCCTGAAGGCGTGTGTCTATTGTTGCCACAATGTCCAGTCCGTTTATTACCGGATATCCGGGTATCGAGTCCGTGCGCAGGCTGTCGCCTTCAGATGCCGTTATTGTCTCCTTGCCTATCGGAATCCACGAACCCCATGTAAGTCTTCGGCACAACACCCTTCCGTCGCGACCGCGCAGGATAGAGTCGTAGTAGCCTTCGAGTCCTGTGTATTTCTCTTCCAGATACGATGTGTTAAAGCCGATGACACTCTCTGCCAGGTTTCCGTAGGTATGGAATCTCTTGTTGTGGATTACAGACTTGCCGTCCACATATCGCACCACGCCACGGCCCCATCCGGGCAGCTTGCATATCTTGTCCCAGTCCGAGTAGGGCACATGTCTCTTTATGCGCACACACCCGCCCCTTTTTTTCGCGTTGCGCTTGGCTTCTATGATGCGTTTGAAGGAGGATACTGAGGAGTCAGGGAAGGCTTTGTGCAGAATCAGACAGACAGTGTCGAGGTATTTGGTGTAGTTAGAGTCAGCAATTGGGGTCTCCCAGATTGTGTCCTTCTTGTCTTTGGAGAATTTTATGTCGCCTTTGTTGTCGCGTGCCGGGCGTATTGCAAAGTCAAGATAGAGGTCGCATTCGGGAACCGTAGTGGCGAGTATTTTCCCGTCGGACGAGTATATGTTTCCCCTCTGAGCCTTCTTGTTCATGTAGTTTTTTGTCAGTCGCTCGGCGCGATCGCGCCACATGTCGCCGTCGACCCATGTCACCTTTATTGACGCCCACAGCAGAGCGCCCCCCAATCCGATAACAAGGATCAGAAATAGCAGCGCTATCTTGGTTCTTTGCGATGTGTGTTCTTTGCGTGGCATGTTTTTTGTGTTTAGTTGTGCTGAAAAGCCAATATTGTCGATGTATCTATGCTGTCGAGCGAACTGGAACTATATTTTTTTGTCCTTTGCTTGTAGGTGAGTGTCGCTTTGTGTGTTTTGTGGTGTTATTTTATAGAATCTTTATTTCAAATGGGGGGCCGGCAACCAGCCCCACCCCGATCGAGTCCAGTACCTCGTCGATGCGCGAAATTCTGATAGACTCTTGATATTCCTTTCTCATCTGTACACGTTGTTCCCTCATGTAGCTTACTTTTTTTTGCAGCCGTTCTTTCTCTTTATTCAGGCTCTCCACGTTGTATCTTACCGCTACCATCGCCAGACATCCCGCCAGGATTATCAGCAAGAGAGGGATCTGCCGCAGTACGCTGTGCGAACCTAACATGTCTCCGCCCAAAACCTTGGCAAGGCCATCCCTTTTTGTGTTTTTTCTTGTCTCCATTGGATTGTCTTAATAAAGTAAAGTCATTTAACTCTCTCGGCCACCCTCAATTTTGCACTCCGTGCTCTGTTGTTTTGTGCAATTTCGTCCTCCGATGCGACTATTGCCCCCCTTGAAACCATCTTCAGCGGAGAAAGCACATTGCCATAGAAATCCTTTTCCACTTCACCCTCAAAATTGCCCGAACGCATAAAATTCTTCACCAGTCGGTCTTCGAGCGAGTGGTATGACATCACACACAGTCTTCCGCCTATCTTCAGCATTTCCGTTGCCTGTGTCAGCATTTGTCGCAAAGCTTCCAGCTCGCCGTTGATTTCTATGCGTAATGCTTGGAATATCATTGCCAGCATCTTGTTTTCTCTTCCCCTTGCAAGGGTTCGTTCTACGGCTGTCCGCAGCTGGGCTGTTGTCTCAATGGCTGCGTCCTTGCGTGCCGTGGCTATACAGTGTGCAATGCCCTTGGCGTTGCTTAACTCGCCGTACAGTTTGAGGATCCTTGCCAGCTCCTCCTCCGAGGCGGTGTTTACCAACTCGGCGGCAGTCATTCCCTCTCGGCGGTCCATTCTCAAGTCCAGCGGGCCGTCCATACGTGTAGAAAACCCACGTTCCGCAGTGTCTATCTGGTGGCTTGACACTCCCAAATCTGCTATAAGGCCGTCAATCTCGCGTATGCCATGTAGACGCAAGAAATTCTTCACATATCTGAAATTTTCGCTTATGAGGCAGAACCTGCTGTCGTCAGGAACGTTGCCTGCGGCGTCCATGTCCCTGTCGAATGCAAACAGTCTCCCGTTCTGTCCCAGGTATGCCAGAATGGCACGCGAATGTCCACCTCCACCGAACGTTGCATCCACATACACGCCGTTCTCGCAGATGTTCAGACCTTCCATGCATTCGGACAGCATTACCGGCTCATGGTACTTCAGTCCGTTGTTCTGTTTGTCATTCTTCTGATCCATAGGCGACCCTCCCTAACCTTTCGTCGATTTTTTCGGCATAGCCATCGACGTTTTCGTTGTTTCGGCAGTAAGTGTCGCGATCCCAGATTTCCATAAACTTTCCGTAGGACTGGATTACCAATTCCTTTGACGATTTCAGTTTTGCCCTCTGCTCGTTAGGAATCACCAGTCTGTCACTCGTATCCATTTCCACGATGTTGCCCGCGCTCAGTATGCGGAGCATTTTGCGGTCTTCGATCGAGTAAGGGTTCAGCTCCTTTTGGAGATGTCTTATCTCCGCTTCGAAACTGGCATAAGTCCACAGCTCCAGACAATCGGCATAGATACTTGGCTTGATGACAAAACGACAGTCCTCGCCCTCCAGTTGCTTTTTTATAGCAATTGGAAGCTTGAATCTGCCATTGCTGTCAAGCTTACAATATTCTATACCAATGATTAACGACATAATTGCCTAATATGTTTCAAAGCGTAAAAATACAAACAATTTTCCAAAAAAAGCCTTCGAGTTCCAAAAAAATATTATTTTTTCCAAAAATTTCCTTTCGTTTTTCAATTATACGACAAAACAATCCAAAGGTTTCAAAAAAGCTAATTTAGAGTCAACTATTTGAAAAACAGTTAAGCGGATGATGATATCGGTTGGCTTATGCACCGAGGTCCGGGGCTTTTTTGTTGCGTGTATAACTTGTTGATAACTTTCGGTTCCCTCGTTTTGGTCTGTTTCTTCGTCGGAGGTCCAAACACATTCATTTGCCAGTACGGATATTTAAAAAAAATGTGTAAATTTGCAAAATGTATAATAAGTGACGGATTGTGCTGTGTTTTTTAAATCAAATTGTTAAATTTAATTTTTAAATATAATTCCAATAAAAACTTTCAAAAATGAAATTCAAGTCACTTTTACTTGCTCTCGGTCTCATGTTGACCGTACCTCGTGTAGCCATTGCCGACGAAGGCATGTGGCTTCTGTCTCTTATTGGTAAAAACTATGCCGATATGCAGAAAGCAGGCTTTAAACTCACCCCCGAAGAGATCTACAGCATCAACCAAAACTGTATCAAAGATGCTATCGTGGGTCTTGGCAACGAAGGCAGCCCCTTCTGGCATTTCTGTACTGGAGAGATAATCTCAGATCAAGGTCTTCTCTCGACCAACCACCATTGCGGCTACGGTAAAATCCAGGAGCACTCCACTGTAGCACACGATTATCTGCGCGATGGATTTTGGGCATACAGCAAAGACCAGGAATTGCCCAACCCAGGCCTTACCGCATCGATTCTTGTCCGCATGGAAGATGTTACTGAGCAGGTCAGTGCAGCCCTTTCGGACGATATGAGCGAAGATGAACGCGGACGTGCGGTCAAAGAGGTGTGTGACCGTATTGCCAAGAAAGCCGTGCAGGGTACCATATACGACGCCCAGGTCAAACCGATGTTCAACGGCAACCAGTACTTTCTCTTCGTTCATGTCATCTACAAAGATGTCCGTCTTGTCGGTGCCCCGCCGTCGTCGATGGGCAAGTTCGGAGGCGATACCGACAACTGGTCGTGGCCTCGCCATACATGCGACTTCTCCATGTTCCGCATCTATACTGCCCCTGACGGTAATCCTGCAGAATACTCAGATGCCAACATTCCACTTAAACCCAAGCACTACCTCCCCGTCAGCAACCGAGAAATCAAGGACGGCGACTTTGCCATGGTTATGGGCTTCCCAGGCACTACCGACCACTTCCTTACCTCCTATGGACTTGAAGAGACCATGAATATAACCAATAAGCTTCGCTACGAGATTCGTACTGTCAAAATCAACATCCTGCGCGAAGAAATGGCTGCCTCGCAAGAGACCAAGATAAAATATGCTTCCAAATACGCCAGCTGCTCCAACTATTGGAAGTACAGCAACGAGCAGAACAAAGCCCTCAAGAACCTCAACACGATGGGTGTCAAGAAAGAAGTTGAAGCCGAATACAAAAACTGGGCAAAAGACAAGGACCCGAAATATGCTGAAGCCCTTTCGCTCATAAAGAAAGGCTATGCCGACCGCGCCACATACAAAACTGCTAGCACCTATCTTTCAGAAGGACTTATCAGCGGTCCTGAACTGCCTTGGCGTGTCTATCGCACGGGACGCAATCTGCAGATGCTCGACAATCCCCGTTATGCTGACCGCAGAGACGAAATTGTCGAATCCCTCAACAAAACCATGGCGGACTTCTATAAAGACTACAACCCGGACACCGAAAAACGACTCATGGCAGCCTTGTTCCAATACGTCTATTCGCACATGGAGATGCGCTTCATGCCTCAATTCCTTATCGATGCCGACAGGAAATACAAAGGTAATTTCGAAAAATATGTCGACGACATCTTCAAAAAATCGGCATTCGTCAGTCAGGAGGGCTATAACAAGTATATGCAGAAAATAGATCTCAAGGCACTTGAGAAAGATCCGCTTTTCGCTGCTGGCAAAGAAATCTATGAGAAATATGTCGAAGTCAACAGTATGGTCCCTAAAGAAAGTGCCGATGGCTTACAGCGCGGCATCCGCAATTTTACCGACGGTATACTCCAAATCAACAAAAACCGTAAACTCATGAGCCCTGATGCCAACTCGACCATCAGACTTACCTATGGAAATGTTAAAGCCTACGACCCGAAAGACGCTGTCTCTTATAGCTACTACACGACTCTCAAGGGTGTCATGGAAAAAGAAGACCCCACTTCCAGCGAGTTTATCGTTCCGGAGCGTCTTAAAAATCTATATGCTGCACGCGATTTCGGTCCATATGCCAACAGCAAGGGTGAACTTGTGACCTGCTTTGTCACGAACAATGATATTACTGGAGGTAACTCGGGCAGCCCCGTCATTGACGCTGAAGGCAACCTTATCGGACTTGCATTCGACGGCAACAGTGAGGCCATGAGCGGCGATATCGATTTCGAAGAAAACCTCCAACGCTGCATTTGCCTCGACGCTCGCTACATGTTGTTTGTTATCGACAAATATGCCGGTGCAAAAAACCTTATCGACGAGATGACGATTGTCAAATAAGAAAAACCTTGCAAAAACAGGTTACATTGTTGAACCAAAACCGGTTTCAGGATCTTGTCGCGGTCGGTCTGCCAGTGAAAAAGCCAATCTGACGTGAATCCGCGCAACCGATTTGGGTTAAAACGAAGACGAAAACAGACTACAGCTCTGTTTTCGTCTTCGTTTTTATTCAATTGCGTGTTTGTGTCGGTTCAGGGCTATCCAAGTTCCCAAAATGCGACTGCTGCTGCGGCTGCCACATTCAGAGAGTCGACACCATGCCTCATCGGAATCCTCACCACATGGTCGCATGCTGTGGTCACTTCTGTCGACAGACCGTCGCCCTCTGTGCCCATCACTAATGCCAGCTTCTCGGATTTGTCAAGTCCCGACTTGTCGATGTCAACGGCCTTGTCGCTAAGAGCCAATGCTGCAATCGTAAATCCCATGTCGTGGAGTCGGTTGATTCCTGCCGTGGGCCATCCGCTTATGTAGGTCCAAGGCAGTTGGAACACAGTTCCCATGCTGACTCGGACGCTGCGTCGGTTCAGCGGATCGCAACATGTCGGAGTCAAAAGAAGTCCGTCGATGCCCAAAGCCGCTGCCGCACGGAATATTGCTCCGGTATTCGTTGAGTTTACTACGCTGTCCATGATGGCGATGCGGCGGCTGTCACGGCAAATTTCTTCCATCTTGGGCAATGCGGGGCGACGCATGGCGCACACAAAGCCGCGGCTTAGTTCGTAGCCCGTTAGTTGTGAGATTGTTTCGCGCGAGGCTGTATATATCGGTGTGTCGGGATTGATGGAGCCTTGCTCCAAGAGTTTGCGGAGTGCACCTTCGATATGCTTCTCTTCCGACAGAAAAGCAATGGGTGTAATGCCACATTCAATGGCAGTCCTTACCACTTTAAGGCTTTCGGCGATGAATATGCCCTTTTCCGGCTCGAGTCTGTTGCGCAACTGAGCCTCTGTAAGTCGCATAAATACATCTAATTCTGGTATATCAAGGCTTTTAATAGGTATCACATTCATGATGCAAAGATGAGAAAAAATGTCGAATTTTTCAGGATTCTTCCTGTTCCCGTTCCTCCGACATGGGAAAAACAGGTCTTTGCCGAGGAACAAAAAATGAACGAGACTTGCTGAAAAACAATATTATGAATTGTTGGTGACTTGGAATTGTAAAAAAAATTTTGCCATTAGAAAAAAATGGCATATCTTTGCAAAACTTTTTGAAGAGAAAAGGTCGTTTGGCCGAGGGGTTAGGCACAGGTCTGCAAAACCTGCTACTCCGGTTCAAATCCGGAAGCGACCTCAAAAACAGAACCGACAGGCAATAGCGTCTGTCGGTTTTTCTTTTTCGGTCCGGTCGTGAATAGATGTCAAGCTGAAAAATTTTTTCTTCAATTATCTCCTCTTGTGCTGCATTCAAATATTTTGTGTATTTTTGCAAAAAAAATATGCCTCGATTTATCCATTATATGTTTGTTGTGGCGTGTCTGTTCGTCGCTACTGCATGCAACGGCGATGAGAAAGATGTCGATGCGTTAATGCGGTCAAAAGTTGACGCTCTCAACAAGTCTGCTTTCATGCAACGCTATGACTATGCCCAGCGCAGCGAGATGATTGCTCGACGTGCATTGCGCTATATCGATGACAGTCTGCCATCATACTACGATGGGAAACTTCGCTCGTGGAATATCATTGCCACATCCTTTTTCAACCGGTCGGTCCATGACTCTGCAGAGGCATACGCCGACTCGGTGCTTGCCTATACACGCAAGTCGCCCAACTCTGAGGTTGAAAAAATGCTTGCCAACCTCCTGAAGTCGCGCTTGCTGCAGCGCAAGTGCGACATAGCGGGGTCTTATCAGATCCTCTATGACATAGAGCAGTCGGGGCTCCTCAAACATAATGACAAAGGCTGGCTCTACAATTTGGCTCAGAGCGAATTCTACATCACCACTACAACACTCAACTACCACTACCGCAACAAGTCGCAATACCAACAGGCCGAACTGCTTACGGCGATGGAAAACCGTCGGCACGAATTGCGTTGCGACTATCATCAGGACATGTCGTTCAACTATGCGATTGCATATGGCTATCATTCACTTTGCACCGACTCGATAGACCAAACCCTGTATGTGGGCAAAGTGCTTGACTATTGTTTTGAGAATCTGCGTTTGTTGGATGACAGCACACGCTATAGCGCATACCACCTTGCCAATACCTACCAGCTGTTGGGATTCATGCTTTGGAACGGAAGGATTAATATGGAAGCGTTGCAAAACAACAACGACCGTCTGATGCAAATAAGCGACCTGGTTTTCGATGCATTCGGATTTGATGTCGTCCAAGACGACACCTCAACAGTTGCCGACCGGACACGCTACGATCAAATGGCATACGCTTTCCTGCGCGAAGCCACAGCCCTCTTTTTCCAACATGGCGACGCCTACCAAAAACTGGGCAGCATTGTGGCAACCGGACGATTCTGCCTCGCGCATGGCGACACTGCAACTGCACGCAGCTATTTTACAGAGGCCCTTATAGACTCATCAATGCTCAATGTGGCTCCAAAGTTCGAAGCGATGCTCTATGAGGGTTTTCTCACATCGCAGTGTGCCCCATCGCTCGACGTCGTGGCCGATTGGACACGCCACGAGCTGCAGCTGCTATCGTACATATCGCAGAATGAGAAGGCCGATTTCGTACTCCAACAGCAACTCAGCAAAGCCCGACGCGGCAGTCTGGCTTACATGATATTCTCCATAGTGCTTCTTGTGCTGGCTATAGCACTCTTCGTCACTCTGCTGCTGCTGCGCCGACGCACCAGGGCACTGGGTCGTGAAACAGCCCAGCTCCAGGCTGCAAAGCGTCAAGATGTCGAACGCATAGCCAATGTCGAAACTTGTCTCTCGGTGTTGCGCCATGATATAACTCCGTTTATCTCTTACCTCCAAAACGAAAAGCTTCCGGACGACTTGAAACGCGAGGTGACAGGACAGTTGATACGGACCTTTGAGAATATCAAGAGTTGGACAAACCTCTCCATTCCGAGCGGGTTGCAGTTTAATCGTGGCGTTGTGGCGCTTGGCGATGTTTTTGACAATGTCCGGCAAAGCGTCGGCAATTTCAGGGGTGCGGATTTGGCGGTCAGCTTTTGTCCGACCGACCTTAGTATTGTGGGCGACAAGCAGCTGGTGGAAATCATGCTTCGCAATATCGTCAACAATGCCATACAGCATACGGAAAAAGGCTCGGTGTCGGTGTATGCTCAGCCATTCGAAAGCGACAGCCGCTTTGTCGAGGTAGCCATTAAAGACACTGGTAGCGGAATGGATTCCGAGACCCTTGAAAATCTCTTTCGCGCAGACAAAAAAATCAAACCTTCCACCGACCGCGCCTATGGTACCGGTTTCGGTCTTATTTTGTGCCGATACATAATAAAAAAGCACGACGACAACACTTTGCGAGGCTGTCGTATTTGGGCAGAAAGCTCTCCTGCCGCAGGCACCACATTCCATTTCCTGCTCCAACGAGCAGAGCACCTAAGCACTTAAAACGAACCCCAAAAACACACATTAATCCACGACATACCCACAAACCTGCAAACACACAATATGACATCCGATAAAATAACAATGATGATCGTCGACGACGAACCCTTGATCAGAAAGGCGATAAAATTTGAGATTAACGAGCGCAAGGAACTCGTTGACTGCCGCATGGATGATGACGGACATGTGCAGCGCAAGGAACTTGAAGTGCTCGACACCTTCGCCAGTGGTCCGCAACTCTTTGCAGCCCTCAACGACCCACAGCGGCCACGTCCGGACTACCTGCTTGTCGACATGGAGTTTCAGGGCGAACCAACAGGAGGCATATTCATCACAGAGCGTATACGCCGACAGTATAAGAATATCTATGGCCAGGATATAAAAATCATCATCCTCTCAGGCCGTTTTGATAATCCCTTGCAAAACGAGACGGACCGTTCGCAGCGTATCAAGAACATCGGCAGCGTTGTTTTCGAGGCTCTCCACAAAGGGGCCAACGCTTTTGTAAGCAAGAACGCTATAGGAGGATTCTCGATAGAAAATATAATCAGAGCCATTTCGTGTCTCGAGCGAGGTGAAAAATACTATTTCAACTATCCACTCATGCTTACGCTCATGGAAGCTGCCGAGCTCTATTTCGACAAAGAGAACCATCCACCCCTTGATGAACCTGTCAACGACGAGGAACGCGAAATCCTGCAACTCGAAGCTGCCGGCTGTACGGCTCAGGAAATTGCTCAACGCCTTGTGCGGTGGAGCGAGACAGACAAAAGCGTGCAAGAAAAGCAGAAGGAATTGTCGCGCAAGTTCAATATAGTCAACAAGTCGGGAGCACGTATCGCCAAGGCCATCCAGTACGGAATAATCCATCCTGCCGAGATCAAGTACCTGACCCGAGGATAGGATTTGTAGTCGGTCTGTTGTTGATATGGCTGTCGGTGGTGTTCGGGATAAGAAAAAAATAAAGAGAAGAGACATAATTAAAATAGCAGTTCTGCGTTAAAACGTCATAATATTATACTTAAATCAAGTATGCGATACGAAGTAGATTTTCTCGTTATAGGCTCAGGCATAGCAGGCCTCAGCTTTGCTCTTAAAGTGGCCCCCTACGGCAAAGTCATCATCCTCTCCAAAGGCGACGCCTCGGAAGGCTCAACCAAATATGCCCAAGGGGGCATTGCTGCTGTAATGTATGATACAGACAGCTTCGACAAACATATAGCCGACACCCTCGTTGCAGGCGACGGCATTTGCGACCGCGAAGTCGTGGAAATGACCATACGCGAGGCCCCTGAGCGTATACGTGAACTGGTTCAGTATGGCGTAAATTTTGATATGGACAAGCAGGGCAGCCGCTTCGACCTCCATCGGGAAGGCGGGCACTCAGAGTTCCGCATCCTCCACCACAAGGACAATACCGGTGCCGAAATAGAGCGCGGCCTATTAGACGCCATAAACAGCCATCCTAACATTGAACTCAAAGAGAACCAGTTCGCCATCGATCTCATAACCCAGCATCATCTCGGACAACGCGTCACTAAGCATACGCCCGACATCGACTGTTATGGTGTCTACGCCCTCAACTGCAAAACTAACGAGATAGACACCTATCTCGCCAAAGTCACCCTTCTTGCTACCGGAGGCATGGGCAACGTCTATACAACCACAACAACACCGATTATCTCCACAGGCGACGGAGTTGCAATGGTCCATCGTGCACGCGGGGTTCTCAAGGACCTTGAGTTTATGCAGTTTCATCCCACAAGCCTGTACAATCCGGCCGAGAAGCCGGCTTTCCTCATTACCGAGGCAATGCGTGGCGCGGGAGCCATACTGAAGGACCGCAATGGCAACGAGTTTATGCACAAATACGACCCGCGACTCTCGCTGGCCCCTCGCGATATTGTGGCCCGTGCAATCGACAACGAGATGAAACTTGCTGGTGTCGACTACCTTTGGCTCGACGCTCGTTCTATCGGAAAACGCGAGCTCATCGATGGTTTTCCTACAATCTATGCCAAATGCCTCGAACTGGGCATCAACATCACCAAAGATATGATTCCTGTACGGCCCGCTGCCCACTACCAATGCGGCGGCATCAAAGTCGACACCCGGGGACGCTCATCCATCCATCATCTCTATGCTGCTGGCGAATGTTCATGTACGGGGCTTCATGGAGGCAACCGTCTCGCCAGCAACTCGCTGCTTGAAGCTGCTGTGTATGCCCACAATGCGGCACTCGACGCTGTGGAGATATCCAAAAACACCACCATCAACAACGCTGTGCCAGACTGGAATGCCGAAGGTATGGTCCTCAACGAGGAAATGGTCCTCATCACACAGACAAAGAAGGAGCTGCAGGAAATAATGACCAACTATGTCGGAATTGTCCGAAGCGACTTGCGTCTGCAACGCGCTTTTGACCGTCTCAACCTTATCTTCCGTGAAACAGAGGAACTCTACAACCGGAGCGTCCTTACCGAACCGCTCTCCGAGCTCCGCAACCTCATAGCCTGTGCTTACCTTATCATCAAACAGGCTATGGCCCGTCGCCAAAACGTAGGCCTGCACTATTCTATCGACCTCGTCTGACGGCACATGTCAGACATGGGGGAAAACCTGCTGACACAGACGTGTAGCCATGCCGTCGGCATTCGTTTGTTGTCTGGATGTTGAATGTCCGATAGGAAGTGTCGGAAATGTATTGCAGTGCAAAATGTGCATAGGTGTATTGTTCTGAAAATAATACAAGTAGCACTGTGGGTGTGCTGTATGATAAAAAAATACGCGTAAGAAAATGTATTATTCGAAAAATAATTGTAACTTTGCACGTTTAATGCTGTTAGAGAGCTTGTAGCGTAATATATTACATATCTTGTTATTAGAAAATAAATCATTTTTATAAACATACAAATAATACTTTTATGTCAATCTTATCAACTTTACTCGAAATGTCTGCAGAAGCAGCAAAATTTGTAGGTGTTCTTGGTGCTGGTATAGGTGCCGGTTTGGCAGCTATAGGTGCCGGTCTTGGTATCGGTAAAATTGGTCAGGGAGCAATGGAAGGCATTGCTCGCCAGCCTGAAGCAGCAGGTACCATTCGTACTACCATGATTATTGCTGCCGCCCTCGTCGAAGGTGTTGCCTTCTTCGCAGTGGTCATCTGCCTCCTTGCAGTGCTCTGAGACTGGAGGGAAAGACTCGGTGTGGTACCGAGTGCGATGGGCACAAAGTGCCACACCTTTTGAATCGATTCAAAACAAAACCATAAATCAAACCTTCTGATAATGAACAATCCTTTAGTAAGCCCCGGACTTGGTGTGATATTCTGGATGGTTATTGCCTTCGGAATATTGGTATTCATACTCATGAAATGGGGTTGGCCGGTTATCCTCAAAGCGCTGAATGACCGTGAGAAAGCAATCAACGATGCCCTCAATGCTGCAGAGGATACCAAGAAACAGATGGCCCAGCTGCAGGCTAACAATGAAGACATGCTCAAGGAGGCCAAAGCCCAGCGCGACGAGATGCTTCGCAATGCACGACTGGCAAGCGAGCAGATAAAAGAGGATGCCCGAAACAAGGCAGCAGTGGAGGCCGCTCGCATGATTGAAGCTGCCAACGTAAATATCAACAATGAGAAACTCAAGGCTATGCACGACCTCAAAAACCAAATCGCCAATCTCTCCATCGAGATAGCCGAAAAGCTCATCAAGTCTGAACTCTCGGACAAACAGAAAGCCAACGAATTCGTTGCCCGCGAACTCGAAAACGTCAAACTGAACTGAGCCCCAAGCTAATCACATCGTTCAATCCCCAACTTTTATCAAGTGGAAGACTACAGAATAAATCTCAACTACGCAAAAGCCCTTTTTCTTGTCGCTTCTGACACGGGGCAGCTTGATGCAGTGTGCGACGATATGAGGCTGGTCAACCAGGTTTGTATCCAAAACCACATCCTTGGCACGGTATTTGCCAATCCGGTGATACGCGAAAGCAAGAAAATCGCCATTCTTGACGATATCTTCGCCAGCAGGATTTCGAAGGTCAGCGCTCTTTTTCTCGCCTTTGTTGTGCGCAAAAGAAGGAGCGTCAACCTGAAGGGTATTTCCAACGCTTTCGTACAGCTCTACCGCGAAGCAAAGAATATTGTTTTCACCGACCTTGTAACAGCTGCCGAAGTGGGCGAAGACATCAGGCAGACGGTCTGTGATGTGGTAGGCAGGCATACCGGTAAGGATGTGGAACTCGCCACAAAGGTTGATCCTTCCATCCTTGGCGGTTTCAGCGTGACGTTCGACAACAACATGTACGATGCACGCATAAGCACACAAATTGCACGTCTGCGCAAAGAGTTCAGCAAAAACGTCTACGAAAGCAAACTGTAACCCACCTCTCATCTGTCACACAATCATGCGGGTGTCACACCTGCGATTATCCAAAGAATATTTCAAAAAACTATGTCAGAAATAAAACCAGCTGAAGTATCAGCCATACTGAAAAAACAACTTGCCGACGTCAACCTTGACGTGGCCCTTGAAGAGGTAGGCACAGTCCTTACCGTGGGCGATGGCATTGCACGCGTCTATGGCCTCAACAATGCCCAGTCGGGCGAACTCGTGGAGTTTGCGACAGGCGAACAGGGTATAGTGCAAAACCTTGAAGAGGACAACGTCGGCATTGTCATGCTTGCCGAATCCAACACCATCAACGAGGGCGACACTGTGAAACGGACCAAACGTATCGCATCTGTCAAGGTGGGCGAACAACTGGTTGGCCGTGTGATCAACACCATAGGAGAGCCGATCGACGGAAAAGGCCCTATAGAGGGCGAGCTGTTCGATATGCCTATCGAGCGCAAGGCTCCGGGAGTCATATTCCGTCAGCCTGTAGAGCAACCATTGCAGACAGGTATCAAAGCTATCGACTCGATGATTCCCATCGGCCGCGGACAGCGCGAACTTATCATCGGCGACCGTCAGACAGGCAAGACAGCCATCGCTATCGACACAATTATTAACCAGAAGAATTTCTACGATGCTGGCGACCCTGTCTACTGCATCTATGTTGCCTGCGGACAGAAGGGCTCTACGGTGGCCAACCTCGTCAAGAATCTTGAAGAGAAGGGCGCGATGGACTACACTATCGTTGTCGCTGCCACGGCGTCCGATCCTGCCGCCATGCAGTTCTATGCCCCATTTGCCGGAGCTGCCATCGGTGAGTATTTCCGTGATACGGGACGCAACGCCCTCGTGATCTACGATGACCTCTCCAAGCAGGCTGTAGCATACCGCGAGGTTTCTTTGCTGCTCCGTCGCCCGCCGGGACGCGAGGCTTATCCTGGCGACGTGTTCTATCTGCACTCGCGTCTGCTTGAGCGTGCTGCACGCATAATCCAGAGCGACGAGATAGCACGGCAGATGAACGACCTTCCGGCTTCGCTCAAAGATAAAGTGCGCGGTGGCGGATCGCTGACGGCATTGCCAATCATCGAGACCCAAGCCGGTGACGTGTCGGCATACATCCCGACCAATGTGATTTCCATTACCGATGGTCAGATATTCCTCGAAACGAACCTTTTCAATAGCGGTGTGCGGCCTGCAATCAATGTGGGTATCTCAGTAAGCCGTGTTGGAGGAAAGGCTCAGATCAAGTCGATGAAGAAGATAGCAGGCACGCTCAAACTCGACCAGGCCCAGTATCGTGAACTTGAGGCTTTCTCAAAATTCGGAAGTGACCTTGATGCTGCCACAAAGGCAGTCCTCGACAAAGGTGTACGCAATGTGGAAATCCTCAAGCAGCCTCAGTATACGCCTATGCCCGTCGAAGAGCAGGTGGCTATCATCTTCTGTGGCACCAACGGCCTCATCCAGAAGGTGCCAGTCGACAAGGTGCACAATTTCGAGACAGAGTATCTTTTCTTCCTTCGCCAGAACCATCAGCAGCTCCTCGCCAACCTCAAGGCCGGCAAACTCCTCGACGAGGATCTCGACACAATGCGTAAAGTGGCTGCCGACCTCTGTGTGAAATATACTAAATAGATTTTGGATTTGAGAAAACAGCTATTCATATCTAAATCCAACAATCAGAATTAATCTAATATGGCTAATTTAAAAGAAGTACGAACACGCATTGCATCGGTAAGCAGCACACAGCAGATCACTTCGGCAATGAAGATGGTTTCGGCGGCCAAGTTCCGGAGGGCACAGAATGCCATCATGGGCATGCGCCCATACGCTGCCATGCTGAACGAGATTATCAGCGACATCGATGTAGAGGACGGTGTACAGACTCCATACCACGAAGTCCGTTCAGCCCAGAGTGTTCTCCTTGTGGTGGTTACATCCAACAAGGGTTTGTGCGGAGCGTTCAACTCCAACGTTATCAAGGAGGCCCTCTCGCGCAAGGAACATTATGAGTCGAAAGGATGCAAGTTGTTGAAGATGATCACTATCGGTAAGCGTTGCACAGAGTTTTTCTCCAAACAGAAGGAACTTGTTGCAGCAAGTTACGACGACGTGCTCGACAATCCTGATTTCGATTCTATTGCAGATATCAGCGAGGCTATCATGCGGTCATTCTGCAACAAGGAGTACGATCGTGTGGAGATTGTCTACAACCAGTTCAAGAACTCTCTGACTCAGATTCTTTCGGCAGAACAGTTTCTGCCCGTGGTGCCAAAGGCTGTTGTCGACAGTGGCGTAAAATCGCGCAACGACTATATCTACGAGCCCGACAAGGAGCGCATCTTGCAGGAAATGATACCCCTCACGTTGCGTTCTCAGTTCTATCGCGTGATACTCGACTCGCTTGCTGCAGAGCATGGTGCACGTATGACGGCCATGCAGAAAGCCACAGACAATGCCACGGAACTGCTCAAGGAGCTTCGCCTGAGCTACAACAAAGCCCGCCAGGCAGCTATCACCAACGAGATAATAGAGATTGTCAGTGGTTCAGAAGCCCTTAAAGGTTAAGAAAAAATATTTTCAAACCGGGAAGTGGTGCGGTGCCGCTTCCCTTTTTTTATAGAATAATAACATTATGGAAAAAAAACAGAATTACACAATTCCCATCATCGTGATGTTTTTGCTGTTTTTCATGATTGCTTTCGTCACGAATTTCGCTGGATCGATGGGTGTTATTGTCAAAAACCAGTTCGGCACAAGCAACGCCATAGCCCAACTCGGCACGCTTGCCAATTTCATTGCCTATGCCTGTATGGGCATTCCGGCAGGACTTATCCTGCGCCGCAAAGGCTATAAGTTTACCTCTCTGTTGGCCGTGACGGTAGGATTTGTCGGTGTGGGCATCCAATTCATGTCGGGCTATGTGGAGAATTTTGCTGTTTATGTGGCAGGTGCATTGGTGGCCGGTTTCTCGATGTGTCTGCTCAATATAGTTGTCAACCCAATGCTCAACACCCTTGGCGGTGGCGGCAACAAGGGGAACCAGCTCATACAGTGGGGTGGAACCATCAATTCTACAGGTGGCACCTTGGCTCCAATACTGCTTGGTTATCTGATAGGTGGTTCTGTTGACAAGGCCAGTGTGGGCGATGCCGCTCCGGCAATGATCATTGCCATGGTTATTTTTGCAGTGGCTTTTCTGGTCATAATGATTACCAAAATTCCCGAGCCGCATCTGGAATCGCGTGCCGAGCATCTGTCCAAGCCGAAGGATAAATATAGTCCACTGTCGTTTCGTCACTTTGTGCTGGGCGCTATAGCCATTTTCTTTTACGTGGGTGTTGAGGTTGGAATCCCCAATACTGCCAATCTTTACATGACAACACCTGGCGAAGGTCTCGGACTTGGTGCAGACCTGGCGGGATGGTTTGTCGGAGCTTATTGGTTTTTGATGCTTGTGGGTCGTTTCATAGGAGGCATGCTTGGCGGCAAAGTCTCATCCAGAGTTATGCTGGCCACAGCTTCATCGATAGCCATTGTGTTCATCCTTTGTCTGATTTTCATTCCGGTGAGTGCTACTGTCCACCTCCATGGCGCCGATGTGCCGCTCAAGATTGCTTTTGCTACGCTGTGTGGCCTTTGCACATCGGTTATGTGGGGAGCCATCTTCAACCTGTCGGCCGAAGGGCTGGGCAAATATACACCGCTTGCCAGTGGCATTTTCATGACGTTAGTCTGTGGAGGAGGTATACTGCCATTTTTCCAGAACCTTTTAGCCGACAGTGTGGGCTATGTGGGTAGCTATTGGATTGTTATTGTTGGCTTTGTTTACATCCTTTTCTATGCCCTTGTCGGCAGCAAGAATGTCAACAAGGAAATCCCGACAGAAGAATAGCGTAACACGCTAAAAAACAGGACGAGGCTCTGGTCTAAGACCATGAGCCTCGTCTTTGTTATGCATGTAAGGGTGTGGGCAGAGTTGGCTTAGCGTTTTGTGCCAACCACAAATCGTTTGGTGATTAGTCGTTCGCTGTTTGCCATGCGCAAGAGGTATACTCCGGGATTCAATCCGCTTATGTCTATGGTTCCGTGGTGTGCATAGGCTGTCTGTACGGTTCCGTTCATGTCTATTATCTCCACTTTGTCGAGGTTGTCGATTCCATGGATTGTAATGCTTGTACTGGCAGGATTGGGGTAGATGCTTATCTCTGTTTTGTTGGGACAAACGTCGTCGATACCTACATTGTCGCTGAAGAGTCCTTCGATCATCCAACTGAACCTCCATTGGTCGCCCATCGAAGTAAGATTGTCGCCAACAAGCATGCTGTTTGGATTGCCGCCGTAGATGGAGAAGACGCCAGGAGTGTCGATTTCAGTGCATTTAAGCTTGATCCAAAGTGCTTTTGTTCCGTCGATGTCGACAGGTGCTGAAAGGTGGTGAGTGTGGAATGTGTAGTCGTAGTCAAGGCTGTCGACGAATGAAGCTGTATATACGTTTTGTTCGGGGGTATCGGTGCCAGTATAGATAGAGAGTGTGTGGAGCGCCTGTTTACGTCCCATGAAACGGACAGCGTTCAGACGAGCACCTGCTTTGAGGGCCGATGCGGGAATCTTGATGCCCCATATCGAGTCCACACCCAAGCCGAGGGGCAGGTTCGAAGCGCGGTTCATGGCGTTGTCGCAAGTGTGGTAGCGGACAGTGTCGTTATTTACGGGGGCGAACTGTGCCGTGAACGAGATGTTGCCGCCCGTGGCAACTGTAACACGTGGGTTGTAGCGGCATCCGTCGCTCCATTGCACAAACTTGGATTGCTCGTTATTGGCAGTAGCTATAAGGGTGATGGTGTCGCCGAAGTTGTAGTTGCCGGCACCTGTCACAGAACCGTCGTTGTCGGATGCTCCACGAATGCCTTCGGAGGTTGCCGTTACAGTAGTGGTTCCTGTTTCATCCCATCCGTCGTAGGGTTCTATTCCCATTGTGGCCGTGGCAAAAAGGTCGAAGTGGTAGCCGCTGTTGCCATACTGGAAAGAGTTGGGATTGAGGTTGTCCAGCTGATAGTATCCGTCGTATGTTCCGCCCCATCCCCAGTTAAAGTGGTACACTGTGGTGGCGCCGTTGGGACTTTCTTTGTATCCGTCGCACACAAAGGCATGACCAGACTGAACCTCGTCATAGCCTGCGTAAAGGATGGGCCGTCCATTGTCTAATTCGTTTTTGATAAGGGCTTTCCATTCTGAAAGGGTGTAGTCGATGCGGAATGCGGTCCAGACGTATGGGCTGTATTTGAAATTGTATTTGAATGCGTTTTCGGACGAAGGCTCACCACCATACCCATAGCTTGCTGTTTTGCCACCGCTGCCCTTATAGCTGTAATCCATGCTGACGGCGACGCCTACGTGGTAGACCACTGTTGCAACGGCATCAATTTCTGCTTCGGAACTGTTTTTGTTCAGAGTTTCGGGCATGCTGTCCCACAAGTATTCCACGTCGTAGTTGGCACTGATTTCACCTAACGAGGGGTGAGTGTAGGTGCAGTTTCCGTAGCCTCTCTCGGGATGGTTGAAATATTTCATTATCTGAGCTGTGGCTATTGCAGTGCATCCTGCAACGGCCCGTCCGTGATTGGCGCTGTCGTAGGGGCAGTACAGGTTGTAGCGCGGGCTCTGGTTCCATTTGGTGCTTATGAAAGGTCCTACGATAGCTTTGGGAGCTGGTTCGCCAATTCCGTTGGCCAGCCGTTCCCATTCGGCACGCACAGTCTTGTTTTCGGGAGCCTTCCGGTTTTTGTCTATTTTGCGCTCGTAAGATTCATACCATGCTTTGACGTGTTGGGGCATGTCGCTTGCAACGAATGGATTGTTTAGCGAGTAGGCCAAAACCGGCGTGGTTCTGTCGTCTGCCGAGATTACAATAAAGCCTTTGCCGTTGTTGATGCTGAATATGTAAATGTTGTTGAACGGTGTGGCTGCGGTGATGTCGGTAAGGTCGTCTGCATTGGTTTTTGCGCCATTCGAGCTGAGAAACGTTGCTGCCGTCTTGCGTGCTTTTGCCGGCTCTACAGGATTGGCTTTTGCCGTCTGCAGCCCTACGGCCAGAAGAAAGGCAGCCACGGTCGTCGTAAGGACCGAGTGTCTGGATATGGATGATGAATGGCGTTGAAAGAATTGTTTGATTGTATTCATGTTAATTAAATTAAGTTAGCGTTGGTTTTATGGCTTTGATGTTCCGTGTGCTTTACAGGGTGCAAAAATACAAAAAAAAACAAAAACAACACTTACATAATGAAAATGACGTACATTTGTAACATGAAACAGGAGACAAGATAAACTGTAATGTGTTTAATTATAGTTGTTTGTGGTATGGTGTGTTGAACATTCATGTTGTGGATTCCTGTTTTTTGAACCTTATTTTATGCAAACTTGACGTCAGTCCACAATCGTTAGGTATCTGAAACGGCTGTGTGCACCCTTAAAAAAAACTGCGATGAACAGAGACAACGAAAAGCTTCAGGCCCTTGGCCATAAAACGGATTACAGAACCGACTATGCTCCGGAGGTTCTTGAGACATTCGAGAACATGCACCCGGACAATGACTATTGGGTCAAGTTTATATGTCCAGAGTTTACGAGCCTTTGCCCCATTACGGGCCAGCCCGATTTTGCCGAGATACGCATAAATTATATTCCAGACCATCGTATGGTTGAGAGCAAGAGCTTGAAGCTCTATCTTTTCTCGTTCCGCAACCATGGCGATTTCCACGAGGACTGTGTCAACATTATTATGAAGGACCTCGTCAAGTTGATGGATCCGCGCTATATTGAGGTCTTGGGAAACTTCGTTCCTCGCGGAGGCATAGCCATCCATCCCTTTGCCAACTATGGGCGGCCGGGCACGAAATATGAGTCGATGGCGGAGAAACGTTTCTGGTCGTTGAGAATCGAAGACTGACAGCAGTATCAGAACATTTCCTTGACAACAACAATGATGCAAAAGGCGGCATAGACCAGTTTGAGGCCTGTGCCGGTCAGGAATCCTACGAAGGCTCCCCATGCGGCCTTGAGTGCGGCATTTTTTTGTTTGCCGCTGAGCAGTTCGCCTACGAGGGCTCCGGCGAAAGGCCAGAATATCACGCCCAGAATGCCTGTTGGACCAAAAGGAAGACCTACAATAGAAATCACCAAACCTATATTGCAGCCCCATACGCCTGCTTTGCTTCCTCCGTGGCGTTTTGTGCTGATGGAGGGGATGATGTAGTCAAGAATGGTGATGACTATGGCTGCTGCGGCAGTGCCTATCAGCAGGGGAGTGCCGTATTCGATAGAAGGGGTAAGGTGGGCTATAAGTATTGCGGCCCAGCTGAATGGCGGACCCGGCAGGCCTGGGACTATCGAGCCCAGCAGGCCGACGATGGCTAATATTATGGCGAGTGCAATCATAAGGATGTTTGTGTATTGTCAGTGTAGAATATGTATTGTTAGTTTTTATTTTGCTGTGGTCAGATGGTCTTCGGCCATGCGTTTCATGTATTGCTGTATAATTGCTTTTATTTTGTTTTCGTGTCTGAGGGGATGAGATTTGAGCGGCTCTCTCATCAGCGGGTCGCTGCTGAGCTTGTAGGTGCCCACAATTTTCTCACCATCGAACTGTACCAATGTGTCTCCGCACAGGTACTGGTATATTCCGTTGGCGTAGTTGACGGTCCAGGTGCTGTCGGCGGGGGTCTTGAGCAGATCCTGACCGAAAGCCACATACGGGCTGGTATGGCCCAGCATGCCGAGGATTGTCGGCATGATGTCTATCTGTTGAGCTATGCCGGGCATTATGCCTTTAGGCAGTTCGCCACTGGGGTCGAAGATCAAGATTGGACCACTATATACACCTATAGGGGTGCGGTATAGGTCATGGTTGGTCATGTTTGTATGGTCGTTGCAGAGAACGAAGATGGTGTTCTCGAACCACTCCTGCTGCGATGCTGTGGCGAAGAAGCGGCGCAGAGCGTTGTCGGTGTAGCGTATGCATTTGTGCATCACCAGTTCCTCTTCGGGATAGATCTCTTTGTATTGTTCCGGAATCACAAACGGGTGGTGCGACGATGCTGTGAATACGGCAGTGATGAATGGCTGTTGCATTTCGCCCATCTTTGTGGCAAAGTATTGCAGGAAAGGTTCGTCCCAAATCGCCCAGGTTCCGTCGAAATCGGTTTCGCCTCCAAAGCGCGGGTCGGCGTCGTACTCGTCGCGTCCGTAGTATTTTTGGAATCCGATCGAGTAGGCGAAGTCCTGAAATCCCATCGATCCGTTTTCGGCGCCATGGAAAAAGGCTGACGAGTAGCCCTCTTTGGCCAATTCTGCGGGCAACCCGCTGACGCGGTTCAGGGAGTAGCCTGTCATGTAGAAGGGCTCGACGAACATGGGTATAGAGGCTAATATCGATGGCATTGCGTCGATGCTTTTGCGGCCGTTGGCGAAGGTGTGTTCCCATGTCGTCGATACGCTTAGAAGAGAGTCGACGAACGGTGTGTAGCCGCGATAGCTGCCGCCCTCGAGTGTGCGGTTGTAGAATCCTGTATATTCGCGTGCGAAACTTTCCACGATGATTACCACCACATTTTTTTTGTTATGGATGGTGTCCGACGGCTGGTGCACAGGATTGTATATGGCCTCGAGTGTGGTGTCGTCGAAATAGCCAGGGTCTGCGAAAGTTGTTTTGCCGATGGTACGTATCAGCGAGAATGGAGTGTTGAGGACAATGGCCGCCTCGTGAGGTTGGTTGACATATTGGTTTGCCGAACCCAGGTTGATGGGGCGCAGAACGGCTCCCGGAGTGCCGCCTCTTATGGCTGTTGTGCCAACCAACAGTGCAATCGTCAATGCGATGGATTGAGTAGTGTAGTATCGTCGTTTGGGCATTTCGTCGCGCTCGCCTGTGGTCGGTTTGATATAGAGTATACACATCATTGCAATTATGACGGCTCCGGCAACGACCAGGTACCAGTGGTTGATCAGTTCGGTGAAGAAAATTGAGCCGAGATTGCCTTCATTGCTGAATTCGTTGAAGAAGCTGCTTGTGGTGCGCCGGCCGGTGAATTGCGAGTAGACGGCATCGCTCAGGTTTATAGCCACCGACAGCGAGTTGATGGTGAGGTAGATGGTTCTCGTCATTTTCTGCCACCATTCTTTCTCTTTGGCGTAGATGGGTAGAAGCATCAGTATGACATAGAGCAGATTGGTGTAGAATATTGCCGAGCTGTCGAAACGGAGCGATCCTTTCAGCAGTGTTGCCACACTGAGGTTGTCCCATCCAGGAGCGAAGAGGCTCCAGTTCTCCCACACGTAGGCTACGCGGCAGAGCATGTAGGCCACATAAGCTAAAGCCAGGTTTGCTATAACGGCAATAGTGTTGGAATAGTAGTTGTTCTTTATTTTCAACGTAGTGTTTTTTTTGTTATGTGTTTTTGATTCAGTTACCGTTTTTGTACGAGGAATGGTTATAGTTCAGTCATCTGTTTATTGTCGCCGAAAATTATAAGTTGAATGAATATGCCTATAAACATGGCTACAAAAGAGAAGGTTATGGTGAAGTTGCGCAGTTCGAAGATGCCGATGTTCAGAACAGGAGTGACTTTTGCCAGAGGCCGATTGCTGATTTTGGTGCCGTTCTTGTCGGTGTGGAAAACGTTAGTCAGCTCGTTTTGCAGTCGTTTGAAGGAGACTAACGAGTCGTCCTTCAACGAGTCGAGGGTTTCGCTGCAATTGGCTCTGCCGTTGTCGTATATGAAGAAACGTCCATTCTTAATCTTGCTTTCGAAGGTCTTCAGCGAGTTTTGCTTTATGTCGTCAGTTGTATATACATATTGGTCGTAGAAGTCGCTGATTGTTCCTCCTCGTTCTATGTAGTTTTGCCCTAGGAAGTTGACCATGACGATGCCTATTGAGAATGATATCATGAAGCTTATCATCATCAGTTCTATTCCACGGAGCCATTTTCTGCCCCAGTGTTGGTTGGGTGTAATTTGGTTGATTTTGAACAGCACGAAAAAGAATATGATGGTGCATACGAAGGTGATTGTGAGCCATGAAGGAGTGGAGTCGAAAAACGAGTTGAAGAGGTCGAAGCCCAGAGTCAACGTGAACCATGCCGTTGCAATGGAAGCCACGAGACGTGGCAGCATAAGGTGGAGCGGGATCCGGAACAGTTTGAGAGGCCGAAATCTGTGCAACAGTTCGTGATTGTAAGATCGCCATAGGACGGAGGCTGTCATTATTAGCACTAAGGCTCCCAATGCGCCGAGCAAGAGGTATGTAGTGCTTGATTGAGAGAAGGTAAGTAGTCCCATTACCAATGCAATAGCGGCAGTGATGACGTAATTGGCTATTGGGAAAAGGTGAAGGGCAAACAAGTCGTGGAAGTCGTATCGTTTCAAGAACCATTTCGACGAGTCGTAACGTATCTGTCGGCTCACGCGCAGGATGCGTTGTGACGAAGGAACATCTTTTTCTTTTCTCAATTTGAGCGTTCGAGTGATGCCTTCGGAGTTGTATTTTCTGAGTACAAGATGAACACGCCGCATCTCTTCCTCCGGGTTTGCGAACCATGATGGAATGTTTTTTAGTTCAAAGCGCTTTTTGTGTTCGGCAGGTTCCAGATATTCAAAATACTGTTCCGACAATGGAGATATAATGTCGTCAATCCAGTTTTTTTCAGATTCGACAAGCTGTTCCAGATAAAGTTTTTTTATTCTCTCTTTGTTGCTGTTGCCGTCAGAACTCTCTTCTTTGTAAAGGTTGTATATGCGGTGACGGTTGTAGTAGTATTCGCATTTATGCACGAGGGCGGAGAAATAGTAGTCCGACATCAGTCCGGAATACATTTTGGAATATTCGCAGCTGTTTTTGAAAACGTCGCTGTGTATCATGTCGAACATGAAATCGAGCGTCAGTTTCCTAAGGAATCCTACGATAATGCCTTGTTCGTTATAGATGTTGAATTGGTTCTGTCTTTTGTCGAACCCCATCAATTCGAGAGAGGAATAGGACAATATGCTGTTTGAAAACTTGCGTTTCGACTTGTAGAGTTGTTCGCTGACCAGTTGTTTGCTTTCGTTTTCTTTAAGCGCGGTATCAGATCCTGATTCACAGACGCCATTCTCCGGATACCTTTTATTGATTATTTTTTTCAGGAAGCGTCCTCCTCCGCCCAAATCCTCGTTCAAGGGCTGAGGGAAGGGTGCGTTATAAATATCTTTAAGAATCTTGTGGAGCGGTTTTTCCGGGTGGTCGGAAAAAGGCAGTTCGAAAAGTACTTCTTCAAGGTGGGCCACATCGACTTTGATGCCGTCATCAAAATGTTCGGAGTCGTGGTAATACTTGATTTCTTTTTCGCCGACTCCCTCCTTCCTGAAAACGTTGTAGTGTAGGCGGAACGAAACGGAATCGTGTAGAATGGTTACATTTATTGGGAACTTGGGCGACATCAGGTTGGACTTCGACGATTCAAAGTATGCCGGCAAGTCGATATAGTCGTATATGGCTATTCCGTCATCGATTCTGGAAAGATTCTTGTTCAGTCTGAAAAAATAGCCATTGTTCATGATTCGTGCGATTTAAGCTTGATGATGTAATCTTCGATTTTTTTGAATAGTTCGTCTTGCTCTGTTCTATCTATAGAGTCGTTTTGCTTTTGGAATTGTGCTTTAAAGTAGATGTATTCTTCCCACATTTCAGGCCATTGTCGAACGGTGCCGTTGGCGGTCAGGTGGACGAGTTG
>CAMOFI010000004.1 GCA_946613135.1 uncultured Bacteroidales bacterium | reverse complement strand
GTCGAGTCCGAGGGATTCGCGCTGCTCGTAGACGGCCTTGACGCGCTCGAAGAGCTTGGTGTTGAGCATAATGTCGTCGCTGTGGGCGGAGACGAGCGGAGTGGCCTCTTCGGCGATCTTCTCCATTTCAGGGCTGTTGATGCACTCGGCCAGGTTGAAGAAGACGGCGCTGACCTCGTTCAGCAGGTCGCCGCTCTGTTCGAGAGCCTCGATGGTGTTGGCGAAAGTCGGCGCTTCGGAGTTGCTGGTGATGGCGTCGATTTCGGCTTTTTGGCGTGCTATGCCTTCTTCAAAGGCAGGCATATAATGCTCGGGCTTGATTTTAGAGAAGTCGGGGATGCCGTAGGGTGTGTTCCATTCCCCTAAGAATGGGTTGTCCATATTGTCATTGTTTTTGCATGCTGTGGTCATAAGCAACATGGCACAGCTGATGATGAATAATGTTTTTTTCATTTGTGATGGTGGATTATAATGGATTATTCAATGTGTTCGATGGCTCTGAGAACTTCTTCGAAGGTGTTGGCGCTGAGTTTTTTCGCAAGGATTTTCTTGTCTTTGTCGAGGAGGTATATTTGAGGCGTGGTTTCCACGTCGTACACTTCGTGCCAGTCGATATTGGCTTCTCCGCCATCGATGTTAATCCAATCGAGGTTGTGGTTTTTGATGAACTCATGCCAAAGGGGTCTGGTGTGGTCGTCGGGCTCGCTCAGAATGGCATATGCTGCGATATCGTATTTGTCGCGGTATTGAGCAAAGCGCTGGTACAGTTCGGGTATTGCAGTCTTGCAGTGTCCGCATGTCGGAGACCAGAAAACCAGCAGGGTGTATTTGTGGTTGAGGTTGTAGAGGCTTTGCACCTGTCCTTTGTCGTCGCGCATAATCAGTGGGGGAGCTGGTTTGCCGAGTAGCAGTTTTTCCCAAATCTCGGCACGTTTCACGTTGTTGTCTATGGTTGTCGGCGACATCCAGAAGCAGTCGCCCGATGCAATGTATTTGTTTACCATGTGTACGTAAATGGCGTCGTAGCTCATGATATTGCTTTGCAGATATTTCTCGGCTATGGTGTGTACAAGGTATCGGAAGTTCTCTTTTGAGGGGCGTGCTTTGTCGATGAGTTTGTCCACATATTTTATGATGGTTTCGGACGGGGCGTTTTTGAGGCATACGTCGAGATAGTAGTTGAGCCGTTTGTGGAAGATCATGTCGGGAGTGCGTATAAGAGCGTCGTCGTCAAGCCGAGAGTAGTCGAAATAGTGGTCCATGTAGTATTCCCACCGTTGGAAGGAGCTGAGTTTGTTTCCGTTGGTGTCTTCGGTAGGGACTGCGGGTTCGCGAGTGGCATTCATCAGGAGCGAAAGCAGGCTGTTCGGGTTGCTCTCGATGATTGACATCTTGAGGCTGTCCATACGGGCTAACTGTTTCCTGCGGAAGGCTTCAAATTCGTTGCTGTCGGTCATGAAACTCTTTACAGAATCGATAGTCTTGTATATGCGGCGGTTTATCTGGTGGTATCTGAACAGCAGCTCGTTTTCTTTCGAACCTTTCACGTGCATGTTGTTCTGCCACCCCGGTTCTTCAGTGTCAAAGTGGAAATTGAGTTTTTCGTTGCCGTATACGGCGAACTCGACATAGTTGCCCGATGGATTAGTGAAGAAGTAGAGACCTGGTTTGAGCTCACGCTCTTTGTCTTCGAACACAAACATGCCTTTGGGAGAGATGCGTGCGGTGTCGAAAGCGTAGGTGCCGCCGGCGTAGTAGTTGCCCAGATACATGATGCTGTCCGTGTTTCCATAGATGAAGAGTGAGAAGCGATAGCCTTTGTATGGCGTTTTCTTTTTCGGCGAGGCGGCCATGGCAGTCTGCATTCCTGTGGTGGCAAGACAGAGACAAAAGAATAGGATTAGTTTCGGGTGTTTCATTTTTTTTGATATGTTGTTTCCTGTAGGTGTAGCGAGTCAGAGATTAAAAAGACTGGATTTTATTCTTAAAAATACGTAAAACTAATCAATAACGCATAAAACTCAAAAATCGTGTGGCAATATTAAAAATTATAACAAATATTAGTTTTTCCAGAAAAAGTTCGTATCTTTGCATCTCAAAATACAAAGTAATATGAAACTCAGAATAGTCGTTGTTGCTGCTTTATTTATGGCATTTAGCGTTGTGGGCCGGGCTCAGCGGTTCAATCCGGATATACAAGAAGAGCACCTTAAAGGGCCGGTCAAGTCGATGCTCACCACCGTACGTACTCCTCAAGGGCGCATCGTAGGACATCCGGTACGCAATAATTTCAACGAAGACGGGTATTTTATACAAAACACATATTATGACACTATCGGCAATCCGGTGATCATCGTTGTGTATACCTATGACAAAAAGAATCGTCTGATAAAGGATCTCCGTACCCACGAGCCGTACAGTGAGCTGCTGTCGCAGACGACATACAAATACGACAATAAAAACCATACTATTGTTGCCGACATGTTGGGCATTGTGGACTCACTTGAGGAGAAGACGGTGTACAAGTACGACAAAGACAACAGGCTTCGTTCGGTGACTACCGTAGACGAAAAGGGTCGCGAGGTGTCTGTGACAAATTATGAATATAACGATGTAGGGTATGTGCAGTATGCCACCTATTCGGAAGGCGAGAATTCCATTTACAAGGGTACGGACAAATTCCGTTACGACACTGACGGATTCCTTGCGGAGAAGTGTTCCTACTACCTTACCACCCTTCGTCAGGCGTTCCTATATACATATTATTATGATGAATATGGCAATTGGACTCAGGCTTATGTCTACCACGTTACGCCGACCGAGGGTTATCTTTATCAGGTCATTACCCGACAGATCCTTTATTTTGACTGATAGGCTTCTGGTCTTTTCTCGAAGTTGTCAGCAAAACGTCCAAACCAGACTATCACGTCGCAAAGATGCAGTGCATAGCCAAACAACAGGTTGTTTGAATGCTGTGCATTGTAGTAGCTTGTGATTATTTTCCGTCCTTTGTTGTCGAGTTCGACGGTATGCGCGTTTTTGTTGGCCACATATAGTATGTTCTTGACGAGCTGTGCAGTGACAGGAGGAAATACGTACTGGCCGGCTTTCCCGTAGCGGTACATTTTGCCTTGTCCGATGTTCACTTCACGGCCGGAGAGGTAGAGCGACGAGTTGGCGAGGTTGACCTTGTCGTTCTGCCCCATCACCTCGTCAGGAAGGATGCCCATCTTGTTTAAGGCCCTGAAAAGGTGTTCGAGTATTCGTCTCAACTGTGTGTAGTAAAGTACAGCGTCGAATTTGCGGTTCTCTTCGGGGAAATGCAGGGCCATCAGAATGTCAAGCATGGTCTGTTCGACATCAGAAGGGAAGTTCTTGTCCATGATGTCGAACACCTCGCGGTAGAGGGCTTTGATTTTGTTGTCTTTTTTCAAAGTCACTGCGTGCCGTATGGCTTGGCAAAGGCTGTCCAGGTCGTTGTTTTTGTTGTAGAACAGTTCTCCCCATTCTGTTGTCATCTCTTCGCGGTCGCCCATACCGATGCGGTCGATGGTCTTGTGGAAATCGGGCATTGTGCCCGACGAGAGCACATACCAGGGCAGAGACTCCTCATGCTGGGCATAGATGATGCTTAGCTCGCGCACGGCCTGATATAGAAAATCCGCGTTGGCAGGTTCGCCGGCAGTCAGCACACAATAGGCATCGAGCACAATGGCAGAGAAAGAGTCGAAGCGGCTGTCAAGAACCTCTTTGGCACGGTCCCAGCTGTTGTATTTTATCACATCTATGTCGAGTTTGTTGCATCGCTCGGTAAAACCTAATGTGTCAGGCTCCTCGTCAATCCACAGGATTCTGTATTTTCTTTTTTTCATGCAAAGGATTGTTAAGTGTGTGGGGCGGAATTCTGTTTTTTTGCTATAAGTAACGACGGAAAACAGAATTAATTGTGCTTAAACGTGACAAAAAAGTTCATGCGTAAAATATTGGAAAGTAAATGGGTAAGATGGTAACTCGTGAGGATAATGAAAAAACATTTTGTCAGTATGAAAAATGTTTGTACTTTTGCAAACTCAAATTAAAGGAAAGAATCAATTATTTTATAACAATCGTTTACAAAACCACTGTTTAAAACGGCATAAAAATCAAGACAATGAAAAAAGGAATCCATCCCTCGAACTACAGACTTGTTGTGTTCAAAGACATGTCCAACGACAATATGATCCTCACCAAGAGCTGCGCCAACACCAAAGACACTGTTGTCTATACCGATGGTAATGAGTATCCCGTTGTGAAACTTGAAATCTCCAACACTTCGCATCCCTACTTCACTGGCAAGCTGAAACTGGTTGACACCGCTGGACGCGTCGACAAGTTTATGAGCAAGTACAAAAGATACAACAAAAATAATAAGTAGTTTGTTTTAGGTTAAATGTTAGGAAAAAGCTCTTCTTGCAAGAGCTTTTTTTTGTTGTGTTCCAGCAAAAACGGGTAAGACAACCAGGAGTGTGGTGTTTTAAAGTGATTTTTAAATGGAGGAAACGAAACATTTATCTTGTCGTGCCGTAAAACATTCTTGTTTTGATTGTATTTCTAAGATAGTATAATAGTATATATGAACAATAAGTATATTGATGAATTATTTAAGGAAATGATGGATCCGGAGAGACTGAGTTCGGCGATGATTGAGGTTGTTCCGATGTCGGAAGATGCTAGTATTGACGATTTCCTTTTCGAGACAAGTGCGTCGTTTCCAGATATCATACCTATACTCCCCATGACAGGCAATGTGCTGTTCCCAGGCACTATAACGCCTATCAACGTTACACGTACGATGTCATTGAAGTTGCTTCGCCATGCCTCCGAAAAGGGCGAGTATATTGGTGTGGTTTCCCAACGAAACGAGATGAACGAGGTGCCTGACAGAAAGGACCTTTATGATATTGGATGTATAGCCCAGGTTGTCAAGGTTATCGATATGCCCAACAATGAGGTGATAGGCATAATGAGAGGATGTGGATGCTTCAGGTTGGGCGACATTGTGTCGAACAAGCCGTTTCTCAAAGGCGTACGCCTCAGCGCAGAGAATGCCGACAGTGCACAGGGACTTACAAAGGACGAGAGCGAGTCGGCGAGAATACTCGTCAAAAAGTATTCGGCATACTTGCGCTCGGTAAACCCTAACGATATAACCATCAAGACACTTAAAGAGATACGCGGTTTGCGTATGCTCGTCAATTTCATTTCGTCCCATATAGATATCGACATTGCTGCAAAGCAGGAGTTGCTGGAACTGCCCACATACTCAGACCGTATTCTCTCGTTGATATCGCATATCAAGGCCATGGAGTCGATAGAGAGTCTGCGCCACGAGATTCAGGAAAAGACTCAGATAACCATGGACAAACAGCAGAGAGAGTACTTCCTGAACCAGCAGATGCATGTCATTCAGGAGGAACTGGGTGGCAACTCAAACGATGCGGAAATCAGCAAGATGCGTAGTCGTGCGGCAAACATGCCATGGCCGCCCGAAGTTGGTGAACACTTCAACCACGAGATGGACAAACTGCTTCGCACCCCGCAGGCCTCGCCCGACTATAGCGTTCAGCTCAACTATCTGAACCTGATGCTCGATTTGCCATGGGGCAAGCGAGGCTCTTTCAATAACGATATGGAAAAGGCACGCCGCAGACTCGACAGGAACCATTTCGGACTAGAGAAAGTCAAGGAGCGTGTGCTCGAGATGATGGCGGTGTTGAATCTTACCGACCAGCGCAAGTCGCCGGTGCTGTGTCTTGTAGGGCCTCCGGGCACTGGCAAGACATCGCTCGGCAAGTCCATAGCCCAGGCACTTGGACGCGAGTATGTAAGAATTGCGCTGGGAGGCATACACGACGAAGCCGAGATCAGAGGCCATCGCCGCACATATGTGGGTGCGATGCCCGGACGCATCATCAATGGTATGATCAAAGCCAAAGTCAGCAACCCGGTATTTGTGCTCGATGAGATTGACAAAGTGCAGGCCAACAACTACAGCGGTGATCCGATGGCGGCATTGCTTGAGGTGCTTGACCCTGAACAGAATATGGCATTTCATGACAATTATCTTGATGTAGACTACGACCTGTCCAATGTGCTTTTCATCGCTACGGCCAACTCTACGTCGAGCATTCATCCAGCCTTGATAGACCGTATGGAGATGATTGAGGTGCCTGGCTATATCATGGAAGAAAAGCTGCAGATAGCCAAGCAGTATCTTGTTCCTCGTCAGCTGAAGGAAAACGGGTTCAAACGCACCGATTTCACATTCCCTGCCGAGGTGTTGCGCCGCATTGTCGACGACTATACCCGCGAGTCGGGAGTCCGTCAGCTCGAGAAGATGATTGCCAAGATGATACGCAACCGCGCCGTAAAGGTGGCCAGCGGTTTGGAGGTGGAGAAAAAGATTGCGGTGAGTGAATTGCGTCCGGTGTTAGGCTTGCCGATCCACCAAAGCGAGCGTCGCGGTAACGAGCCGAGGGTGGCTGTCGTCACGGGTCTGGCATGGACTCAGGTGGGAGGCACGATTCTTTTTATCGAAGCCTGCACCTCGAAAGGGAAAGGCAATCTGACAATGACAGGCAATCTGGGCGACGTCATGAAGGAGTCGGCCACGCTTGCATACGAATATATCAAGGCCAATGCCGTTGCGTTGGGAATAGACGAGTCGGTCTTCGAGTCGTGCAACCTGCATATCCATGTGCCCGAAGGTGCCACTCCTAAGGATGGCCCATCGGCAGGTGTTACCATGTTTACTGCTATGGTCAGTGCCTTTACGGGTCGCAAGGTGCGCAACGACTATGCGATGACAGGCGAGATTACACTCCGTGGCGCCGTCACCCCTGTTGGTGGAATACGAGAGAAAATCCTTGCTGCCAAACGTGCAGGAATCACCGACATTATACTCTGTGAAGAAAACCGCCGCGATGTCGAAGACATAGACCAGGCTTATCTTTCAGGTCTTACATTCCATTATGTTTCAGAGATGTCGGAGGTTCTGCCCCTTGTATTAATTTGAGGAAGATGAAAATCAAAAAGTATATAATCATTTTGTTGATGCTGGCATCGTCTCACTGTTCGATGTCGCAGATTGTAGAGAAATACTGTGAAAACCGTTCTGTCGGTCATGAGGTTCTTTCAGATTTCGTGCTTCCGTCGGAAATCGACGAGATGTCGTTTGCCGGAGGCCGTCTGCATTTTGCCTCTGGAGGAATGCTGTTCTCGGCCGTTGCGGGCGATGGCTCTATCGGCTTTGCTGAGGTGGATACCTCAATGCTCGAGATAGACTCAAAGATGACTTATGCGGTAGAGCATATTCCGACGGGCCGCTTATATATCACCAGGCGCGATTCGAAGGGTAACAGCTACCTCTTCGAGCGATACGAGAAAAAGGCAGGCAAGTATGCGGTTCGGCGCATCAAGCCTGGCGGATTTTCATTCACCATTGAACATCCTGTCTTTTCCTCGGATGGCAGGGTGATGGTGTTCTCGTCCAATTGTCCTTTGGGATTTGGTGGTCTTGATTTGTGGTACAGCGAATGGAAGAACGACGAGTGGCAGTTTCCGCAAAATATGGGTTACAGGATCAATACAGAGGGTAATGAGATTATGCCCGCAATTCATGGCGATTTCCTGATGTTTTCTTCCGACGGTCGTGTCGGCGGCTATGGAGGGTACGACATTTATGCTTCCCGCCTGGTAGCTGCAGAGCAGACGGGCGACACGGTGACTATGTTCCCCATTGGCCGTTGTGCTGTATATAGTATGCACAAGCCATTCTGCTCGTCGGGCGACGATGTAGGGCTCACGCTGTCGGACAACGGAACCAGAGGATGGTGGCTGTCGAGAGATTCTGAAGGCAAACAGCGTTTGAACAGCTTTTCGGGCAGGTTGGACTGTGTCAGGCTGTCAGGTACAATAAGCGGACAGAACGGCATGCCTGTCGAGGGCGCTTCAGTAGTGGTGCGGACCAATGGGAAAGATGCCGTTACTGTCGATGCTGACGGAAACGGTGATTATACGGTTTTTTTGCAGCCGGGGATGGAATATGAGCTTGTGTATGTCGCGCCAGAACATTTCCAGCTACGACATAACTACGTCGCCCTTCGCGGTGATGAGAATAGTCTGTATTTTCGTGATACAAAAGACGTGACACTCAATGCATTTGTTGTGGGCGAGGACTATCGTTACGGTGATTTGTTCAGCTCGTCGGTTGGAAGCGAACTGTCGTCTTCCGGCAGGACAAGGATGGACGCTGTGGCACGTTTTTTGACTGAAAACCCGAACCTGAAGTTGAGGGTTGTGTCTTCGTTCAATCAAAGTGCCGACATACCTTTCTGCAACTTGGTGAACCAGTCGAGGCTTCGAGCCATTACAGAATATTTGAAGTCGAAAGGTGTAGCACTGACGAGCATCGAAACAGCAACTGGTGTGTTTGATGGAACGGAAGACGATGAGGATGTCTCTATGCTGTCGGCTGTAGCAGTCTCGTCGCGGACGGTGTCGTTTGTCTTTGAACGTTAAATTTTTTTTGTGTTGCATTTTTTTTGTGTTGAATAAAAATGACAATGCAAGTGGTTTATAACGATGAGATTGATACGACAGACTGTTAATTTTTGTTTTATTTATTACAATAAAACTTCTAAAAAGCAGTTTATATAAAAAAAAGTAGTATTTTTGCATCTCGAAAAAAATATTTTTTTATCATGAATACACGTAGCATGTTTAGGTATACGGCGCCAATAATGGTCGTACTTTTTATGTTGTTTGGCATCAGAGAAGTGTCGGCACAGTTGCAAGTCACGCAAGGCTTGTCCTTGCCGGCGGGATGGACAATCGACTCGTTGGTGCAGAACGTATTGGTTGGTCAAGGTGTCACGGTGTCCAACGTGCGTTTTAATGGTTCTACGGGAGCTGTTGCCAGTAATGCGATTGGGCGTTTTTCTACTGGCGCTACTTCTACTAATCTCGGCATAACTGAGGGTATAATCATTGGAACTGGAGCGGTGTCGTATGCTGTTGGTCAAGAGAGTTCAGCTACTCATAGTTCCTCGGCAGGAACCAACTATTCATGTGCCGAATTGATGAACTATGCAGGAAATACCGCCGTTAATGACTGTGCCGTGCTTGAATTTGACTTTGTCCCTCTTTCGGACTCTATCAAGTTCAGATATGTTTTTGCATCGGAAGAATATCCTGGTTTTGTATGCTCGGACTATAATGACATCTTTGGATTCTTTCTTACGGGAATTAATCCTAATGGCGGTATGTACAGTGCCAAAAATATAGCGTTGATCCCCAATAGTAATAATATCATATCGATCAACAATGTCAATGGCGGTGTTGCTGCAGGGACTGCAACGCCGTGCCTTCTGAACAATACGCAGTATTATGTCAACAACTCTGGTAGCACGATGATTACGTATGGTGGTTTTACAACCGTACTTACTGCCGAGGCCAAGGTTATTCCTTGCCAGACCTACCATCTGAAGATGGCCATAGCCGATTTGGGTGATAACGATTATGATTCAGGTGTTTTTCTTGAAGCCAACAGCTTGAGTTCGAATGCAATCGATTTTAATTTCGTCAATGCCGCCAACCCAGGTATGCCCAGCGACCTTTATGAGGGATGTGTGGCAACCATCAAGATGAGTCGTCCTCACCAACTGTCGACGCCTACACGTATCAATATTGATTTTGAAGGCACCGCCACCAACGGTGTCGATTTTGCCATGGTAAACCCATACGTCTTTTTCCCAGCCAACACAGACACTTTCTTGTTGACAATCCAGCCTTACATGGATGTTGAATCCGAAGGTGTTGACGGAGTGGAATATGCAAAGTTTGTCCTTTCGGCAGAGAATGGCTGCCCTCGTTCCGATTCGGTTTCGTTCAACATAATTGATACCGACCCGTTGGAAGTCACTATCGAACGCGACACGCTGATGAACATGTCAAACCAGATTGAGTTGCGTTCGGTAATCACAGGAGGTATGCCCAACAGGTCGATAAAATGGAGAAATCTGACCAACGGACAAGAGCGTCCCAATGCAGCATCGATTATTGTAGGCACGGCACCGGATGCCCGTTGGTTGTGTGAGGTACAGGACTCGTGCGGCAATTATGGGTCGGACACGATGCAGATAGGCGTAAGACGAAATTTTGCCTTTATTACGAGTGATACAATGATTTGTGCCGACGAGCCTCTGACTTTGGGCGTGCGTGGCGCCGACAGCTGTGTGTGGTACGTGTCGGGCAATCCTAACCCTATTGAAATGTATGCAGATACAATATACATCAATCCAACAGAGTCTGCAACATATACTTCCTATTCGTACATCACATGGAACGGCCAGATATGGGAGGATATAGACTCAATGCATGTTGTAGTCATACAATTGCCTGAGGTGCATGTTGCTGCTTCGCCTACGAGGGTGTGCGAAGGCCAGTCGACAATTATCACCGCATCGGGAAGCAACAAATACTCGTGGGACAATCAGGCGACATTTGTTGATGCGACATCGCACACCTATGTGCCTGACAGCACAACGATGTATGTTATCTATGGCCTTACCTCTGGAGCCGAGTGCTACGGTAAAGACTCGGTCCTTATCGTTGTCGACACAATACCTGATATTACAATCACCGATGGAGGAGGAGTGTGTGGAGGCGAAAATGCAGAGATAACAATCACTACCACTGCAGAGAGTTTCAACTGGACTGCCCAGCCGGCAGACCCCTCGCTTGGAGGACAGGAGAACAACAGCCATATCATCGTTAACCCATCAAGTACGACAGTATATACCGTCAATGCCACTAATGGAGTCTGCTTCAATTCCAAGTCCACCACTGTGGCTGTAGAGCCGCAGCCGATAGCAAGAGGCGAGGTGTCGCCCAAGACTGTGTCGTTGGGTCAGATGGAGGCTGTGTTTACCGATTTGAGCGAGTATTCTACTTCATGCAAGTGGGAGTTCCCCTATGGCGAGGAACGTACGGAACCGCGAGTGAGCTACATGGTGCCTGACGATGTGGATTCGATATCGGTGCGTCTGTGGGCGTACAACCCGTATATGTGTTTCGACACAACTACTATCACCGTATACGTAGACCATACAACAGTATGGGCACCTAATGCATTCACTCCCGAAGAGAGCACGAACAATACCTTCGCGGTCAAGATGAACGATGTGCAGCGCTACCATATCATCATATACGATCGTAGAGGACAGATGGTGTTCGAGTCGTTTGATCCCGAAAAACCGTGGGACGGAAATGCCCAAAATGGGAAAAAATGTCCTATGGGAGTATACACTTATGTCATATCATGCCATAAAATAACCCACCCGTATGACCAAATAGTACAGAAGGGGACTGTGGTGCTAATTAGATAGTTATATAAATATGACCAAATAAATTCGGTCGAAAGGCAAAAAAAATTTGGTCAGTATTGCAAAAAGTAGTACTTTTGCACCCGCATTTGAGGAGAGAAAAGCAGTTTTTTCGATGATACAGATGCATGATTCAGTTCGGGGCGTGGCGCAGTTGGCTAGCGCACTTGCATGGGGTGCAAGGGGTCGGAAGTTCGAGTCTTCTCGCCCCGACAGGAAAAGGGTTCTTTAAGCGAGAACCCTTTTTTGATATATGTTGCAACACTGCTTCAGCCTGACAGCCATTGGCAGGCTGGAAGAACACGGAAAACACAAAAACTAAACGATATGAATGTTGAAGACATTTATGAGGTGTACCTCAAGTCGCGCGATGTGACAACAGACTCGCGCAAGGTAAAGGAAGGCAGCCTGTTCTTTGCATTGAAAGGTGACAATTTCGACGGTAATAGTTTTGCGCCACAGGCATTGGAAAAGGGCGCGGCTCTGTGCATCGTCGACAATCCTGACGTAAAGTCAGACGAACGCTGTGTGGTGGTTCCGGATGCGCTGAAGGCGTTGCAGGAACTTGCAAGGTACCATCGCAGCAAGCTCGAAATACCGGTGATAGGCATTACAGGCACAAACGGCAAGACGACAACCAAGGAGCTTGTTAATGCTGTGCTTGCGAAACGCTACAAGACATGGGCTACTCAAGGTAACTTCAACAACCATATCGGAGTGCCGCTCACACTGTTGTCTATACCGTCGGATGCCGAGATTGCAATCATCGAGATGGGAGCCAACCATCCTGGCGAGATTGATTTTCTGTGTGGCATAGCTAACCCTGAGTTCGGTTTGATAACGAATGTGGGTAAGGCGCATTTGGAAGGCTTTGGTTCTTTCAAGGGTGTTGTAAGAACGAAGACGGAGCTGTACAAACACCTTGCGGCAATGGCGGGAGTGATATTTGTCAATGCCGACGACGAGGTGCTGATGGAAAAGGCAGAGAAGATGGCACAGCTGCCGAGCAGCCCGTCTGTGCTTCCAGGGGTGGTCCCTTCTATACCTGGAGCAACTCCGTCGGACTACGAGGAAGGCTTCTGTCCTCGCGGAGTGAACCTTCCCATGGCGTCGGTGGTGACGTATGGCAGTGCCGAGTCGGCCGAATACAAGGGCTCGTTTGTCGCTTCCGACCCATATATGAAATTCTATTTCGAAGATGGTGACGTGGTATATACCGTCCAGTCGCAGTTGATAGGAGGATACAATTACTACAACGCAATGGCCGCGGTGTGTGTAGGTCGGTATTTCAATGTCGACCTGTTCGACATCAAGCAGGCAATCGAAGCGTACGAACCCTCCAACAACCGTTCGCAGTTCAAAAAGACCGGGCATAACGACTTGATATTAGACTGCTATAATGCCAATCCGTCGAGCATGCGACTTGCGGTGGAGAATTTCTCCAACATGAAGGCATCGCACAAGATAGTGATGCTTGGCGGCATGAAGGAACTCGGTGCAGGGTCGAAGTCGGAACACAAAGAACTCCTCGACCTGGTGGTGAGAAGTGGTTTTGAGATGGCCTATCTTGTCGGCGAAGAGTTCCGCTTTGCAGAGGGTGCCGAGCGGGTCAGGTGGTTTGCCACCAGCGCCGACGTCGTGGACTGCCTGAAGAACAACCCCATCGAAGGAGCCACAATCCTAATCAAAGGGTCCAATTCGAATAAAATGTGGCAGATCGAAGAAGTTTTGTAAAATAAAATCAAACAAACTGCGTTATTGTTTTTAATATTGGTAAACATTAATTTAGATTAATAATAAACACACATCTATGAAAAAAATCATGACATTTGTGGCGATATCATTAGCCACAGTATGTGGAGCCTTTGCTCAGAATACATTCAAAGGGACTATTACTTATACGGTTGAGTCGACTGGCGAAGAGGCCATGAAGGTGCCCGAACAGATAGCTACTGCCGAGCTTAAAGTGTATGACAGTAAGGTTTTAACCTCCAGTGCTATTTTCCTCAATAACCCGTTTGCAAGCAATGTGTTGATCGATGGTCACAAACAGTTTGTGTGCATGGACCTTAGCCAGCTGATGATGTTTTTCTCGCAGCAGGATATAGAGCTTGATTATAGCGGATCGAGCAAGATTCTTGCTACACATGAGTACAGTCAGCAGGATATAGACAGCCTGACAGTTCCCGTTACGGAGGGCTTCTACATCGAATATGTGGCTGGCGAGACCAAGACTATAGCCGGTGTTACTGCTAAAAAAGCTGTGATACATGTGTTTAACGAAGAGGGAGAAGACAAACCCACTGTTATATGGTATAATGACGAGATGGGTCCCGATGTCAATTTCCTGTTCAATGGTGTCAAGGGTGTCGCTTTGGAATATGCCATGAATCTTGGCGAAGGCCGTCAGCTGACTCTCACCGCTTCCGAGATAAAGAAAGGCAAAGTGAAAGAGGTCGACATGCTCCTTCCGAGCGGATATGAGAGTATCTCTGATGAGGATTTCACCAAGCTGTTTGAGCAAATACAGGAAGAACTGAAATACATGCAGGAAGAGGAATAAGGACGTTTCCTAACCTGCAAAGATATTGTATCGCCAACAATCGTTACACAAAGGAAAATAAATAAAGGCGTATGCCAAAGAAGAAGAAAAAAGTAAAACCCACAAAAGAGGGAGGCCTGAAACATTTTCTGGCCTCCTCTCAGTTTGCTGTGGCGAGGGGTGCATTCTATATGCTCTTCGCTTTCTATTCGTTTGTAGCCATCACCAGTTATGTGCTCTCATTTGTATTCTCAGGGGCAGAGCCGCTGAGGGCGGACAATTGGTGCGGCACCTTTGGGGGCTGGCTTGCCTCGTGTTTGGTGAACGGCACATTCGGCATAGCGTCGTTGGGGCTCTGTTTTCTTCTTTTTGTTTATGGCATGCGTCTGATTTCCAAGAATAGGGAACGTAAGCCCGATAAGGCACCACGCAGCACGCTATGGAACGACAACCGCAAATTCAGGAAGTGCCTGTGGTCTGTCTTGTTTTGGGTGATGTGGCTCAGCATAACAATAGGGTGGATTGCCAATCCGGAGGATGGAGAGCAGCATACGCTTGCTGCTACGCTTTCAGGAGTGGTCGGAATAGAGTTTGCCCGTGTGCTGTTCAGCTTGTTGCATATCGGTCTTCCGATTCTGCTGCTTTTCTTGGCCTGTCTTTTTCTCGTTATGGTTCACCATGTCCGCATCCGTATTCCGGAGCGCAGGCTGCGCCCGCAGGAGAGGGCTGCTCGTCCTGAAGTTGTTGAAGAAGAGGATGGTGATGAGGATGGCGAAGAGGAAGAGGACAGACCTGGATTCTTCGCTCGCCTTTGGGGAAGAGTGATAGGCAGTGGCGGGCAAGACGATGACGAGACGGACGATGAAGAGGGGGATGAAGACACGAACGAAGGCGCTGATTTTGAACCCGACACCCACTTAGACGACATCGTTAGAGGGCAGAGCGGAAGTGACAGGACGTCGGAAGAACCACGCCAACAGCCTTCTGCAGAAAGCAACGTCGATGACGACGATGGCGGTAGGGTTACATTCGACATCAACGATGAGTTTGAACGTGTGAACCGACGGGCTGGCAGGTCAGGTGAACCGATTTTCACTGTCAATGATGTGCCGGAGACCGACAATCGTGGAGACGAGGGCGCCCAAGGCAATGAGGAAGAAATTGGAACCGATCCTGACGACTATCGAGTGCATTACGGCATTGACGAGCCGTACGATCCTAAGTTGGACTTGAAGGATTATATAATGCCCAATACCGACATCCTTGAGGATTGGGAACAGAAGAACGTTAAAGTTTCGAAGGAGGAGCTTGTTGCCAACAAGGACCGCATTGTCGATACTCTGCGCGACTATGGCATCGAAGTCACCGAAATCTCGGCCCAGCCAGGACCTACGGTGACGCTATATAAGATCAAGCCGGCACGTGGTGTGCGTATCAGCAAGATACAGGGTCTCGAAAACGACATTGCACTGTCGCTGGCAGCTCTTGGAATACGTATCATTGCGCCAATCCCGGGCGAAAGCAACATTGGAATAGAGGTGCCCAATGCCAAACCGCAGATTGTGGCTATGAAGACTATGCTCGAAAGCGACGAGTTCCGAAAGGCCAAGATGGAGTTGCCTGTTGCTTTCGGCAAGACTATCAGCAACGAGTGTTTCATTACAGATTTGGCCAAGATGCCTCACCTGCTGATGGCAGGTGCGACAGGTACAGGTAAGTCGGTGGGCCTCAATGCAGTGTTGGCGTCGCTGCTATATACTAAGCATCCTTCGGAACTGAAGTTGGTGCTGATCGACCCCAAGAAGGTGGAGTTTTCACTCTATTCCAAAATAGAGCGCCATTACCTCGCTGTGATGCCTGACGAATTGAGCAAGGATCCCGACAAGCGAGAGCCTGTAATCACTGATGTGAAGAAGGTGGTGCGAACGCTTAACTCGCTGTGTATCGAGATGGATACGCGCTACGACCTGCTCAAAGCCGCCAAGGTGCGTAAAATAACGGAGTACAACGAGAAGTTCTGCAAACGTATGCTGAATCCTGATAACGGTCATCGTTATCTGCCATATATCGTCGTAGTGATCGATGAGTTTGGCGACTTGATTATGACCGTCGGCAAGGAGGTGGAACTTCCGATCTGCCGACTTGCACAGTTGGCTCGTGCTGTGGGTATACACCTCATCATCGCAACCCAGCGTCCAACTACCAATATCATCACTGGAACCATCAAGGCCAACTTCCCGGCACGTGTTGCATTCCGCGTCACCAGCGGCATCGACAGTAAAACCATTCTTGACACCGGTGGCGCTCAGCAGCTTATTGGTCGTGGCGATATGCTTATATCCCTTGCCGGCAAGGACTTGGTGCGACTGCAGTGCGCCCTTATCGACACGCCCGAAATCGAACGACTTGTGCAGTTTATCGGCGACCAGCGTGGATATGCCGAAGGCGAGGGCTTTGTGCTTCCCGAATACCTGGACGAAAACGATGCACCCAACAGGGATTTCGATGCCAAGTCGAAAGACGAGTTCTTCAACGATGCTGCACGTCTGGTGGTGGCGTCGCAATTTGGCAGCACGTCGCTACTGCAGCGCAAGTTGTCGTTGGGCTATAATAGAGCAGGAAGGATTATCGACCAGTTGGAAGCAGCTGGCATCGTCGGCCCGTATAATGGCTCGAAAGCCCGCGAAGTGCTGGTGAAGGATGAAGTGACTCTTGAGGAAATACTCAGCAACCTATAGCCGTGACTTCCGAAGCGGAATACATAGAAAATCACAGCATACAGGCGGACGAAGTGCTCAACCGAGTGGAACGGTGGGCAGCGTTGCACACAGCACAACCCCAGATGGTGTGTGGCTCGCACGAGGGGGCACTGCTGACGATTCTTTGTCGCTCGTTGTCGGCGCGTCGTGTCGTAGAGGTCGGCACTTTTGTGGGATACTCCACGATATGTCTTGCTCGGGGATTGTCGAAAGAGGGAATAGTTCACACGTTTGAAATCAACGAAGAGCTGGAATCCAGGATTGTCCATAATTTGGAATCAGCAGCAGTGAGCGATCGAGTAAGACTCCATATAGGGGATGCAAGGCGGATGATCCCACAGGTTCTTGCGTCGGACCCTACACCGGTTGACATGGTTTTTGTCGATGCCGACAAAAGAGGGATGGAAGAATATTATGAAATGCTATTACCGTATGTGAGGAAAGGAGGATTGATAGTAATAGACAATGTGCTTTGGGGACGCAAGGTGTTGGATACCGAGCGATATCACGATTGTGACACAATGCTGATAGATAGTTTTAACAAGAAGGTGGAGAAGGACGAAAGAGTTGAAAACGTGATGATTGGTATGCGTGATGGATTGATGGTATGTAGTGTTTTATAATTTTTTTTCTTTGTTTGAGAAAAAATAATTACTTTTGCATTTTGAATTCAGTAGTAAACAAGCTATTGTCGAATAATGATATTTTTTAGAGAAAAAAGATGATAATCAATAAAATGAAGAAGATTGTTTTATTCTCTGTCGGGGTATTAATGCTCCTTGCGATGGCATCGTGCTCGAAGGAACGAGAGTGTCATTGTGCAGTGCTCGGCGAGTCATACGAGCGAATTATAAAGATAGACAAAGGGTCATGCGAGCAGCTGCGTTATGTGCTATACGATCTGCATTCGGTCACATCGCACGACGTTACCGACTCGGTGCTTTGTACGGATTATGATTTCGGTTTGAATGAAAACGAATAATTAAACGAGAGATGAACAAGAAAAGACTTCTGGCCATTGTTGCCGCAGTTGTTGTTATACTGTCGGTGGCGGCATGCAAGAAAAGCCGTTATTGCCATTGTGTAAGTGACAATTACACTATTGTTATCAATGCTGACACCGTGACGCGTGCCGATACTGCCGTCGTCAATGTGGAACGTAGCATGAAATGTGACCATATCTACGAGATGACTTTCAGGACGAAAGATACGGGTCCTGTCGTTTATACCGTTCGTAAAGTGAAGTGCAGCGAACTTGACGTAGATACGGTCAGTGTATTGCCTTAATTTGAGCGTCCGATGGAAAAGACGTTAAGAATCAGTGCCTCGGTATTGAAGATACTTGTCGGCATGCTTTTTGTTTTTTCGGCAGTGTCGAAATTCGTAAGCATAGATGTTTTTGAGATTTATGTGTACAGTTTCGGACTCTTCTCATTGACGACCTGCTTTTACCTGTCGAGATTGCTTATAGCAGTCGAATTGATAATTGGAACTGCTCTGATATCACATCGTTACCACAGATTTACCGTGGTGGCCACATTGCTGTTCCTTGTCTGTTTTATTGTGTTTCTTGTCTATGCACAACTGATAGGTCGTACCGATAGCTGTCATTGTTTCGGCGAGTTGATGCCTTTCAATCCAATCCAGTCGATAGTCAAGAATGCGGTGCTGGTGTTGGTGTTGTTGTTTGTGATGAAATACACTTCAGAAGAGTGGTATCCGCGCTGGTGGCTTGTCGTTGTGGTTTATGTGATTACGGCTGCCTTGCTAACAGTTTATATGATATTTTCGTTGCATATTCTCGACCGTTTGGCTCTTGTGATGATGCTGGTCATGATGAGCGTCGGGGTTTTGGCATCGTTCAAGTTCTATAAACGTTGGTATGTGACGACTGCTCTTGTGCTAATACCTATAGTTACCGTATTCGTGCAGACCCCTCCCGATAATTGGTTTTATAAAAGCAATAGCGAATATTTTGATTCACAGCTGCTTCTTGAACAGATAGATGGAGTGGAGGAGGACGAGGCTATGCAGGAAGAGGAAGAACTGACGGAGTCGGAAGATGTCGACCGACTGTCGGATGCAGGTTTGGACAATGGCAAACATGTAGTGGCTTTTTTCAGTCCGGCGTGCGGCTATTGCCGCTTGGCGGCAGACAAGATTTCGACGATAGTGAAGCGAACAGGAGCATCGCATGATAATATTGTCTACATATTCCCCAAAGTTGCCGACGAGACGAAATACGAGGCATTCTACGAAAAATCGCATTCTATGCGCTTTAGAGAGATGCGAATAGACAAGGACCTGTTTCTGAAAATCACACGAGGCTCGTTCCCATTGGTGTTGCTGATGAAAGACGGTGCGATAGAGACCACGTATTCGTATAGGAATATTGATGAAGAAGAGATAGGTGAGTGGATTAAGAATTAAGTTTTTTCATTACGACACCTCTAATAATTATTTAAAAAAACGGCGAATTGAACGAATTTAGTCCGACATTTGATTAAACTATGAAGGAGGACTAGCAGCCCACTCGCAGGCTCCTCTACGCGCTCCACAGGAGCTTGTACCAGGCAAAACGCGAACGTTTCGCAAAGCGAGAGAAAAGAAAACTTGTTTGCTTTTCAGAGTCAAAGAAATGTCAACGAAGATAATTAAACGATTTTTTAGAGGTTACCATTAGACAGTCTCATGAGAACAAAAAAGATATACATTCTGATTATTGTTGCAATGTTGTTTGTGGTGTCGTGCGGCAAGACATGTCGCTGCTACCGGTATGACGGAGATGCTGACGAATTCGATATCGCTCAGCTTGAAGAAGAGGGCAAGACATGTGTGCAGATGGAACAGGTGGATTTTGGCACGACCTATTCCGAATGCAGCAAGGTCCTGTAAGTGGTATGTTCAGAAGTCAGCTGGCCTTGGTGCGGCGCAATACTTTGGCTAATAGATCGCGCTCGTTGTAGGCCACAATTGCAACATATGCCAATAGAAGGAGCGTGTTGATTGTCAGAGACAGGGCGAGCGGCAATGTCTTTGTGAATCCCATGACGACAAACAGGGCTATCGTCACTGTAAAATATGCAAGAATGGTTTTTACGGGATATTCGATTTTGTTGTAGTGCTGTCCGATGAGGTAGCTCAGTATCATGCATACCCCATAGCCGCAGAAGCCTCCCCAAGCACAGGCCATATACCCGTATTTGGGCACAAAAATGAAGTTGACAGCGAGCAGGACGATGCATCCAATTGCAGACAATATGGCGCCCCACCAGGTCTTGGCAATGAGTTTGTACCAGAAGGAGAGGTTGAAGTAGATGCCCATAAAGATTTCGGCCATCATGACTATAGGCACGACGCGCAACCCTTCCCAGTAGCGAGGCGATATTATATGTTTGAGGATGTCCATGTAGGCGACGACGGCGAGGAAGGCGAGGAGCGTAAACATTACGAAGTATTTCATTACAAGAGCTTGGCTTTCTTTGCTCTCTTTAGTGCGTCCGGAACTGAAGACGAAGGGCTCGTAGGCGTATCGGAAAGCTTGGGTAATCATGGCCATTATCATTGCTATTTTGGCGCATGCACCATAGATGCCGAGTTGGGCGTCGCCTTCTTCGCCAGGGATGATGAAGCGGAAGCATATTTTGTCGGCCACCTGGTTGAGGATGCCGGCGAGGCCGAGGAGCAGCAGGGGCCAAGTGTAGCGCAGCATGCTGTGGACGAGTTTGAGGTCGACACCGAAACGCAGATTGCGCAATTCGGGTAAGAATCCGAGCGTTATGGGTACGGTACAGATCAGGTTGACCAGAAAGATGTATAATACTTGGTTGTCGACAGAGTACCAGCGCATCATGTCGGGATGGGATAGGGCGAGTTTTGGGGCGGCGAGGAAAACAAAAAGGTTTATTCCAATGTTGAAAACGATGAAAAGCAGCTTGAGGATGGCGAATTTCCATGCGCGACCTTTGAAACGTAGGAAGGCGAAGAGGATGGCTTGGAAAGCGTCGAAGGCGACGATAATGGCCATTATGCGGATATACTCAGGATGGTCTGCGTAGCCTACTGCATTTGATATGGGAAGTATGAAGAGGTTTACAAGCAGAACGAAAGTGGCGCCCACGCATCCGACAAGATATAATGATGTGGAGAATACTTTCTGGTAGTTCTCTTTGTCGCGGTTGGCGAAGTAGAAGAACGTTGTTTCCATACCGAAGGTGAGAAGCACGAGCAGGAGTGCGGAATAGGCATAGAAATTGGTTACGATGCCGTAGCTGCCTGAGCTGACAAGTGTGTAGGTATAGAGGGGAACGAGCAGGTAGTTGAGGAATCGTCCGACTATGGAGCTGAGTCCATAGATGATAGAGTCGGAAAAGATTTTCTTTATAGAAGATGTTGTGCTCATAGTTTGTTGTTCATCATGCCAGCCTGTTCTACAAAGTCGAGCAGGGCTTGCGAGATTGCGACGTTGTCTTTGTGTGGGTATCTGATTTGTGTGAATATTTGAGCGAGGTTGTCGGTTTTGTTGATGCGGACCATTTCCTTGTTGAAGGGGAACTCTTCGCGTATGCGGTGTATGTCGTTGATTTGCTGGTCGGAGTAGTCGTGGTATTTTTCTTGGTGTACGACACCTTCGAGAGGCAACCGTTCGCTTTGTTCGGGTTGTTCGGCGGGATAGCCCATGCATAGCGTAACTACAGGCACAACGCCGCGAGGCAGGTCGAGGAGTTGTGCGATGGCGGCGGTATTGTAGAGGACGGTGCCGAGGTAGCAAAATCCGAGACCTTCGGCTTCGGCGGCTATGCAGATGTTTTGTGCTGCGAGCGAAGCGTCGACGGTGCCCGACATAAGCCATAGGAAGTTGTCGTAAGGTTCGTCGCATCCGCGCAATCTGCACCAGTGGTGGTAACGGTTCACGTCGACACAGACAGTTATGAATGCTGGTGCGGAGGCACCTTGTCCGAAATGGAGCTTGGAGAGAGCCTTGATGTTGTCGGAGTCTTGCGTGACGATGATGCTATATATTTGCATGTTGCCAGTGTTTGAGGCTCTTGTCCCACATTGCAGTATGCGGTCCATTTTTTCGGGTTCAATGGGACGCTCTTGGAATTTTCTGATTGAACGGTGGCTTAGCATTATTTCTTCAGCATTTTGCATGTCGATGTTCGGTTTTGGAAATTATTTGATTATGTTGGATCGTTTTACTGTTGATTTATTAAGTATGTGTTTTTAACGGACGACAAGTATATTTATTTTGTCGCGACAAAAAAATAAGCACAACTTAATTCCGCATTGTCAAGTTTTACGATAATTGGCTTATGTGTTGCAGGATATGGTCCTGAGCTGTTTTTGTTATTTAAAAAATAACGGTACCGCGTTTGTGTTTTGAAAAAAATGAATATTTTTGCAGTTTATTATTTAGGTACAAAATAAACTTATATTGTTATGCTTACGTCAGAACCTCAATGGGTTGCACTATATACTAATCCGCGGGCCGAGAAAGTGGCGGAGAAAAATTTGAGAGAAAAAGGGTATGAGGCTTATTTGCCGTTGCTGCGGCAGCTGCATTCGTGGAGCGATCGCAAGAAGTGGGTGGAGGTTCCAATGCTTAAGTCGTATGTGTTTGTGAAGATTACAGGTAAGGACCAGACACGGATTACGGAGGTGCAGGGGGTGTCGCATATAGTGAAATTCGGTGGTGGTGTGGCTGTTATACCTGAACGTGAGATACAGATGATGAAGGACTTTATTGCGTCTGAGCTGAGCATACAGATACGTACTATGGAACAGCTGAAGCTGGGCAGTCGCGTAAGGATAAGCAGCGGCAGTTTAGAAGGCAAGGAAGGCGTGCTTGTCGGTGACTGTGACGAGGGCAATTTTGCTGTGGAGATAACTGGCATTAGTATGGCTATGGTGGTACACGTAGAGCAGGAGTTGCTCGAGGTGATTGACGAGGAGCAGCCTGAAGAACCTGTGGTTAAAAAGAAGAAATATACAATACGATGAATATTATAATTGCCGGAGACGGAGAGGTGGGATTCTACTTGGCGAAGTCGTTGTCGCAATTGGATTATAACATTACGGTGGTAGATCCACACTCGGAGTTGCTTGCAAGACTGGAGAAGGAGACCGATCTTCTTACGATAGTGGGGGACTCGACATCGCCAAAGGTGCTTGAGGAGGCAAGGGTGAACGAGTGTGACTTGCTGTTGTCGGTATTGCACGATGAACCGTTCAACCTGATGACATGTATACTTGGCAAACGTCTTGGCGCTAAAAAGACGGTGGCCAGAATAACCAATGCGGAGTTGCTTGCGCCTAAGCACAGGGAGACATTCCGTGACTTGGGCGTGGATGAGATGGTGTGTCCGGAACGCATTGCTGCCAAGGAGATTACAAATCTGCTGCACCATACGGTGGCGACGGAGTTTTTCGATTTCAGCGGTGGATTACTTACGATGTATGTGGTAAGGCTTAGGGGTGAATCGCCGGTGGTAGGCAAGTCGGTCAAGGAGTCGTCGCAGCTGTATTCGTCGCTTCAGGTGCGTATTGTTGCGCTTTTGCGACATGGAGAGACCATAATACCGCATTCCGACACAGAGTTTGAGGATGGCGACATGGCTTATATCGTGAGCAAGGCAAACCAGATGGACGGGGTGAAGCGTATTGCCGGCGGTGCAGACTTTGAGATAAAGAAGGTGATGATTGCCGGCGGAGGCCGGATAGGGCGTTTTGCATCACAGACGCTGGAGGGTGAGAAGCGCATAACGCTTGTAGAGCAGAACCGTAGGCGCTGCAAGGATCTTGCAGAGGTGCTGTCGAGGACGCTGATTATTAACGGAGATGCTACGGACATAGAGCTGCTGAAGGAAGAGGGGTTGGCGAACAACGATGCTTTTATTGCTGTTACGGACTCGTCGGAAACAAATGTTCTGACGTGTCTGCATGCCCGTAAGCTTGGCATCAAGAAGACCATTGCACTGGTCGAGAACACGGGTTTCATAAATATATCGCAGGATATAGGTATTGACACTATCATCAACAAAAAACTTATCACGGCGAGTTATATAGCCCGTTTCATCGTGAAGGGCGATGCGGTAAGCAGCAAATGGCTCAGTGGCACGAATGCAGAGCTGATAGAGTTTGTCGTGGGACGGCATTCCGATGCCACGAAAGTGCCGATTGGCGAGTTGCGTCTGCCTGAAGGTCGTGCCACAATTGGTGGCATCATCAGAGGTCGTGAAACGTTGCTGCCTACTCGAGACACACAGCTGCGCGAAAAGGACAAGGTGGTAGTGTTTGCCCTTCCCAATGCCATGGAGCGGGTGTCGAAATTGTTTAGCTGATGAGAATAAATGCCAGACTGCTGTTTAGAGTGTTGGGTATGCTGCTGATAATTATGGCAGTAGCAATGATGTTGCCCGTGGCGATATCGATTTACTACGCAGACGGGTCGCAGTTTGGGCTTACGTTGGCTGCGGCGTGTATTCTTGCCATAGGGCTTTTCATGCGGAACTTTGCCGGTGCAGGAGCTTCAAACGAACTCCATGCACGCGATGCTGTCTGGTTTACTGTTACCATTTGGACGGTGATTCCTTTGATGGGAGCATTGCCATACCTTTTCACAAGTTCGGTGCAGAATTTCACCGACGCGGTGTTTGAGTCGATGTCGGGGTTTACGACGACGGGGTCGTCGGTGCTGAGTGGATTGGACGAGATGCCTAAAGGACTGCTCGTGTGGCGCAGCACGTCGCAATGGATAGGAGGACTGGGATTGATACTCTTTGTCGTGGCTATTCTTCGTCGTCTGAATGAAGGGAGTGCCAGGCTGTATGAGGCGGAATTTTCAGGAACGCTGCAGCGCCGCCTTCATCCCCGATTGGGACGCAGTGTGGTGCTGATGTGGACGGTGTATTCTGTGCTGACGGTTGCTTTGTTTGTGTTGCTGATGGTTGGAGGCAATGGGTTTGTCGATTCGTTATGCACTGCATTGAGTACAGTGTCGACGGGCGGTTTTATGACGCATGACGACGGTATGGCCTCGTTTTCGCTTTTTTCGCATGGCTGCATCACGTTGTTTATGTTCCTGGCGGGAGTCAACATCGCTTTGCTTTACAGTTTTTTTTCCGGCAAATGGCGTTCCTTGCGCGATGATGAAGAGTTGAAGCGATACTGCTCGGTGTATGTTATAGCCGTGCTGTTCTGTTTTGTTTCGTTTGTTGTGGCCGGTGATGGCTTAACGTTCGGGAATCTCGGATTTGCGATGTTTCATGTGGCGTCGGCTGTATCCACCTGTGGTTTCTATACCTCGTCGCCATCGGTATGGCCTGTAACAGTGAGTGTTGTTACGTTCCTGCTTGTGTTTGTTGGAGCGTCGACGGGTTCGACGGGTGGTGGACTGAAGATGAAACGCATGATGATAGTGGGCCGTGGCATACGCAATTATTTTGTGCGAATGATACACCCCCATTCAGTGACAAGGGTGCGAATCGACGGACGGGCTGTAGACGAGGGGCATGTGAGACAAGTGTTCTCGTTCTTGTTCCTTTATGTGGTTCTTTTGACGATAGGAGCGTTTGTGCTCACACTTTGCGGATTGGATATCCCTAATGCTCTTTGTATGGCTACGGCAAATCTTGGCAACCTTGGACCGTCGCCTGTTGTCAACAGCATAGGAGCTCGTCTGGACTATGTGCATCTAATGCCGGTTGCCAAATGGACAATGGCGGTGCTGATGCTCGCTGGTCGTCTTGAGATATTCACTCTCACAGCGCTGCTCGTGCCTCATTACTGGAAAAGGACTTGAGTAATATGGTTCAATAAAAACAGATTAATATTCTTTTACTTTCTTAAGTTCATGAGTCTGGGAAAAACAAAATTGCCATTAAAGTACGCTGCTGACCGCAGGCAACCGCAGATGCAGGCATTCTCACTTGTCGGTACATCGCTGATAGGAGAGGGTACGGTGATGATGGGCTGTCTTGTTCCGGCTCTTCACTATTCCGACGGCACTTGGTGGCGCATACTGACAGGTTCGTTGTTGACAATAGCTGCGGGTATTGTTCTTAGAAAGATGCGTTACGAGCGGGTACGATCGCTTGTTCAGGTCAACCAGGATGCTCGCTTGCCATATGTTATTGTTGCGATGATATGGCTTTTGTTGACACTCTTCGGCACGTTGCCTTTTGTGTTGACAGGCTGCGTGTCGTCGTTTACGGATGCTTTTTTTGAGTCGATGTCGGGGATCACTTCGACCGGAGCGACAATATTCAGTGACGTCGAGACCCTGCCGCCTTCGGTGCTTTTGTGGCGTAGCCTGTCGCAGTGGTTTGGTGGTTTTGGAATCGTGTTGCTGGTTCTTGCAATCATGCCGCAGATGGGTATGAACAAATACAGTCTCTATACGGCAGAAGCCAGCGTGGCAGACAACAGTGTCAAGACTACCACATCGATGCAAGCGACGGTGCAGCATACTCTTTTTATCTATGTGGCTCTTACTGTTGTTTTTGTTGTCGCGTTGTTGCTGTCGGGCATGACGTTGTGGGAGTCGGTGAATATGACATTCACCAATATATCGACAGGCGGATTTTCTATCTATTCGGACAGTATAGCACGCCTCGATCCGCTGCAGCAGTATATACTTGCGGGCTCCATGTTTCTGGGTGGAGTCAATTTCGCGTTGCTGTATGGCTTTTTTACATTCAGATGGAGCCGGATAAAACACAAGCTCGACCAATTCGTTTTTTATGTTGTCACGATTTTCCTCTCTGTGGCATTTGTGGCATTAGTGCTTGGATTGTTCCATGGTTATGCGTGGCCCGACTCGATACGGCTGGCAGTGGTGCAGACTGTGAGTGTGCTTACTACTACAGGCAGTGTCGTGGCAGACACCAACCAGTGGTGGACACCGGTGGTTTTCTTGTTTTTGGTGCTGTGCCTGTGTGGAGGTATGGCAGGTTCGACAACAGGAGGAGTCAAGATAATGCGTGTGCTGATTTTGTTCAGGGATGTGCGTAACGGCCTCGTCGACAGCCTGCATCCCCATGCCTATAATCCTGTGCGGCTGAATGGCAAACCGGTGTCGAAGGATATCATTGTGAACGTGAAGGTTATTTTTGTCGTTTTTGCGGTTACAATGGTGTTGGCACTGTTGCTGTTGCTTTTGTGCGGAGTTGGTGCGACAGAGTCGTTGGGAGCAGTGTTCGGGTGCATTACAGGCTATGGTCCCGGCCTCGGCGACTGTGGCGGTTTCGGGAGCTATGCTACATTCCCTGTTGTGGCCAAATGGGTGTGTTCGTTGTTGATGCTTTTGGGCAGGTTGGAGTGTCTTACGATATTGATACTATTTATTCCAGGTTTTTGGCGTTATCGTTGAAATGGTATTTATTTTTGCTTTTGCATAATATTATACTGATTTTGTCGTTAGATACAAGCAAAATAGAAAAAGATGGTCGTGAGGCCAAGCCAAATAAAGTGAAAAAAAAGACAATAAGTAAGCAAGATCAACAAAATGGACAGTGAACAGATCATATCGCTCAATAATGTGACAGTCAGCCATGAAGAAGGTGTTGTGCTGAGGCATGTCAACTTCACGATGCAGAAGGGGGAGTTTGTGTACCTTATCGGCAAGAGCGGTGCCGGCAAAACCTCATTGCTCCGTACGCTATATGCTGACAGTCCTCTGGAGGAGGGCAGTGCGGTGGTGTGCGGATTCAACTTGTCGAACATAAAGCGTCGTCAGGTGCCGCTGCTGCGCCGCAGGCTTGGCATAGTGTTCCAGAACTTCCAGTTGCTTACCGACCGCAATGTGTATGACAATATAGCCTTTGTACTTAAGAGTATAGGATGGAAGAAGAAAAGCCTTATCGACGATCGCATCATGGAGGTGCTGACAGCTGTAGGCGTTGCCGACAAGGCCGCATACCAGACATACAAACTCTCGGAGGGAGAGCGTCAGCGTGTAGGAATAGCAAGAGCGTTGGTCAACACTCCAGACCTGATACTTGCCGACGAGCCGACAGGCAACCTCGACCCTATAACATCGAGCGAAATAATGCATCTGTTAACCGAGATAAATCGTACTTCTGGAGTTTCGATGCTAATCTCGACTCACGATTTCATGATGATGGACAAATTCCCCGCACGAGTTGTCTGCTGCGAGGATGGCACACTGATTGATCCACAAATGGAATAGGAAAAAGCAATAATCCGGTCCGTTAAGCGTTAGGTAAGGGAGGGGTATTGAAATCTTATGTGATTGCAGGCTGCATTATAGTCAAATGGAAGACATGGTCATTGTATTTAATCGATACTATATCATCAAAAAAGAAAAACCGATGAAAAATTTTTTTAGAATAACCTTTTTGGCAACATTGATAGCACTCTTCGGAATGGAATGCACTACTGTTGAAGCCCAGAACTCGCGACGAGGGGCAAAGGAGCAGAGTCCGTTCGTCGAGGGTAAACAGAAGGTGCGCAAGAGTGACTACGATTCGATATGGAAGTTTACCACTTTCGATGCGAAAAAGATTTATTTTTGTGATTTCGACTATTCTACAATTCCTACACTTGTTGAGGAGCGACATCCGGAATGGGGCACTTTTATGCCGGTGATGAATTATCTGACTACGGTGACACGTTCGCCAATGCGTATTTGCGCTCTTTTTGCGGTAAACCCTAATGTGCAGGACGATGCAACACGCGAGCAACTCATCGAACAAGGAAGGGCAGAGGCGCTCGAGGCGCTGAAGACATTCCAAGGATGGGCCACAGAGGAGAAAATGAGGAACAAGATGCAACTTTCGGTAGCACAGGTGGACTACCGTTACTGGCAGGGGAGTGAATTTTTCTCCACCGAACAGCCGTCGGAAGGACTTATACATGTTGGATTGCTGATGTATTTTGGGACCAAGAAAATCAACATGTTCCCTTCTGCTGCCGAAGGAGCCAAAACTTTTAAAGATATCAAGTTTTTCCCCAACGATGCCACCGTTGTCGAAAGCTGGGAACCCATGATAGACAGTCTTGCCGTCTATCTGCTTCAAAACGAACGCCTCGAGGTGATGTTGCGCGGATATAGCGACAATAGCGGAACAGAGGCATATAATCTAGGCCTCTCCAGGCAGCGTGCTGTGGAAGTCAAAAAACGCTTGATTGCTCGCGGCGTTAACGATTTCCGTATCGAAATCGAAGCCAAAGGCACGGCCGATCCCATTGGCGACAACGCCACATACGAAGGCCGTATAGCAAATAACCGTGTGTCGATCACCATTCAGTGAAAACTGATGACCGTCGCGAGCGGTGAGCCGATAAGTGGGTCAATGCACAAACTGTTCGTCCGTCAGCTTTTTTTGACGAAAGACCAATGTCCATTGCTCCGCTCGGGTAGGGTGTCGGGAAAAGGTAAAAGAAATAATAGTAGCGCGCTTGGCCATATAGCGGGATGCGAAGTTTCTTAATCATCAACATAAAAAGCATACATGTTGTCCAATAAGGAAAAATACAAGATGATTTGCGAATCTGGGGAATACTATGTTCCCCTTTTTTTGCAGCATTGGTGGATGGAAACTGTATGTTCCGGCAAGCAATGGGATGTGGCCTTGGCCTTCGATGGCGACAGGCTTATGGGTGCTATGCCTTATCATTATGGCAAAAAGTTCGGCATGACGTATATTGTCGAGCCTCAACTGACCCAGTTCTCGGGGCCCGTATTCTTTTATCCGAAGAATCTTACTGAGAGCCATAGGCTTGATTTTGAAAACAGGACTGTCGCCCAGCTCATCAATCAAATTGACTCGACAGGTCCGAAATTTTTCTTGCAAAATTTTTCGCCATTGATAACCAATTGGCTACCATTTTATTGGGCTGGATACAAGCAAACCACACGCTACACATACCGCATTGCCGATATTACCGATCCTCAGCGTGTGTTCGATGCGTTCGACCCGGAAAAAAGACAACGCAAAATAAGGCGTTATGTGCAGACAACATTGGTGCGATACAATATGTCGGCATCGGAGTTTGCTGCTTTTCACCACAGCTATTGGAATGCAAAAGGACGTAAAGACGTGCTGGAAAAGAGTTTTATAGATCGCGTGTGCAGCACTGCTGTCGAGCGCGGCAATGGCGTTATAGCTTCGCTATACGATCAGGAAGACCGGCTGTTGGCAGCGCGTTTTGTAGTCTTCGACAGCCACTGTGCATATTCCTTAATGTCGGCACAAAATATGGAGTTGCACAAAAACGGCCATAGTGAACTATTGTTTTGGATGCTTCTAAAATATCTGTCGGACAAAACACTGTCTTTTGATTTTGAAGGCAGTATGGACGCAGGAATAGAGTATTTCTATCGTTCGTTTGGTGCAAAACAGACACAGTTTTTCGAAATAAGCAAATGCTCAAACAGTCTAATAGGGCTAATTGCCAAATTCCATAAATAATCTATTGGCTATGAATTCAACAGATACTATACTGTCAGAAATGGTAGCGACGCTTTCCGAATTAAATCCTCGCAAGATGGATTTGTCGCAAAGTTGCAAGGCCGCACTGAAACGTACGCTAAATGCTGTGGAATACTATTTGGAAATATATCGCAACATCTTGGAACAGATATTGGAAACATGCGGCAAATCACCCGACGAGACAACAATAGTGGACTTCGGTGGCGGACACGGTATTCTGAGTATTCTTGCCAAAAAGCTTGGATTTTATAGGGTGATTTATGTTGATTATAATCCTGACTCGCTGAAAATGGCAAGCATGATTGGCAATCAGCTTGGAACAATGCCCGATGCGATGTTGCAAGGCGATGCAACGACGTTGAAAACATGGTGCGCAGAGAACAGCGTGATCCCTGACGGCTTGCTTGCAATGGATGTTATAGAACACATCTATGTCCTTGACGATTTTTTTGCTTGCCTGCACGAGATATCGCCGCGAATGAAAATGATATTCACCACGGCCTCTTCGCCCTATAACCATCGTGTTGTAAGGAAACTGCATAAAGCCATGATTGCCGACGAAATGGGTACTGCCATAAAAAAAGGCTTTTGGCATATGCGTCGCGACTATATTCAAAAGAGTTATCCCGATATGTCGGATCGGGAACTGGATTTTTGGGCCGACAATACTCGAGGCCTAAAGTACGACGATGTTTTGCGTGCCGTCGATGCGCGGTCGCCCAACCTTCTTCTCGACAAGTATAATACCTGCGATCCACGAACTGGCAGCTGGACGGAACGAATACTGCCAATCGACGATTATCGCGAGCTGCTATCGCCGTATGGTTTCAATGTCGTCGTATTGCCAGGCAGGTACAACCAATACCGGCGAGGCCCGAAGGCGTGGTACAGCCGCTATTACAACAAACGGATCGACAAGGCACCAGACCATACACCACAGCGTTGTGGGGAGCGTCGCAGGATGCGAAAGGCCCTGAAAGTGGCCCCTTTCATATTTATATTGGTACACTGATGAACATAAAACTAATTGTAGTCGGCAAAACCGACGAGAAATATCTGCAGGAAGGTATTCAGCTTTATGTCAGGCGCATAACACACTATATTAATTTTGAGATAGTTGTTATTCCTTCGTTGAAAGACCAAAAAGGAGCTTCGCCTGACGAAATCAGGGAGCGCGAAGCTGTGCTGATATTGAAGCACATAGACAAATCGGACAGGGTTGTCCTGCTCGACGAACATGGGGCCCAATACACTTCGGTAGGTTTTTCGCAGTATCTTCAAAAACAGATGAATGCCTCAGTACGAAACATGGTTTTTGTGATAGGAGGCGCATTCGGTTTCTCGCCGAAAGTGTATTCTGCTGCCAATGACAAAGTCTCGTTGTCGATGATGACATTCAACCACCAGATGGTACGCCTCTTTTTTGTCGAACAGCTATATAGGGCATTTACCATCCTTCATCACGAGCCATACCATAATGAGTAGCAGTGCAGAGAGGCAGAGACTGATGTATTGTAAAGTGAGAAAAATAAAAAAAACACAAACTACATTACACTTTTTTTGTATCTTTGTAAATCCAATAAAGAAATCAATATTTGTTTAATAATCTTAAATATAGAGTAATATGAAAGTAAGAGAGATTGTTGATGCATTAAACCTTAAAGTGCTTTCCGGAGCCCAGGGTCTTGATAAAGAAGTAGAGGGATGCTATGTGTCGGATCTTTTGAGTGATGTTATGGGAAATGCCGAAATGGGAAACATATGGATTACCCTTCAGACTCATAAGAACGTGATGGCAATTGCATCGCTCAAAGAACTGGCAGCCGTCATATTGGTAAAAGGCCTAACTGCCAGCGAGGACACCCTCGAGCAGAGCAACGAGGAAGGTATACCATTTTTGAGTACTGAAGCTGAAACGTTCGAGACAGCAGGTAAAATCTACCAGATGCTGAATGCCTGACGAATGTTTTCGTCAAGCCAAATGACCAAAGCGAGCTTTCCCGCTGCATTAAACATGTTCGGAAGTGCTCGAAGCCGGCAAGCCGGCAAGCTCACTTTGTCAAGGCGAGAAAAAGACTCTTGAAATGGAACTTTATCCATATAAAGCAGATCTGCATATCCATACTGTTCTTTCTCCGTGCGGCGACCTCGAGATGAGCCCTACGGCCATTGTAAGGCGTGCGTTGGCAAGGGGACTGGATATGATTGCAATCTCGGACCACAATACCACGCGCCAGGTAAAGGTGACTCAGAAGATAGGTCGAGAGAATGGTCTGTTTGTGCTTGGAGGAGTGGAGGTAACCTCGCAAGAGGAGACACACTGCCTTTGCTATTTTGCTAATGACGAGCAACTTGATGCATTTCAGGAATTTTTGGACGCACATCTCCCGCCTATACCAAACGATGAAGACAGGTTCGGATATCAGCTCATAGTCGACGAAAATGAGGAGATAGTAGGCGAAGAGGAATATCACCTTCTCAATGCGATAGATGTAGACATTGACGGGATATATGATGAGGTGCATCGAATAGGTGGCCTCTTTGTGCCGGCACATATCAACAAAGGAACCACGTCGCTCATGAGCCAGCTGGGTTTTGTTCCTCCCGACTTGCGTGCCGATGGCCTTGAAATCAATTTCAGGACATCGAAGAGCGAGATCCTAAAGAAATTTGCTTACCTCAAACGGTTTAACTTCATAACCGACAGTGATGCGCATTTTATAGACAACGTAGGTGATGTGTACAATGTTATATACATGGCTCACAGAACCTTCGACGAGTTCCGCAAAGCCCTTGCTGGCGAGGACGGACGTTGCATAGACACCGACTATTTCCGCGAACACAAATTGCCAAAGATTATTTGATAATTCAGGCAGATTGTGCAGAAATGGTGGTGTGATATTCTGTTTTTATAGCTCTTCAGAAAAATAAATGGCCGTCTTTATTGACGGCCATTCCAAATATATACAGATAATGAGTGAATCCTTGGTTGTGTTGTCCGACTGATTGACGGAGAAGAAAGGAGTCGGTGAGTTGTTTTTTATTTGGTCGATATCCTGGTTGATTTGCCGGTAGCTATATCCATGACTTCAATGCTGTTGCTGAAAGAAACGGTAATGTAGGCCTTTCCGTTCACGATAATCATGTCTTGTGCGACGTCGCCAAGTCCGCGACCGTTGGCATCTTCGAAATAGTTGACGGAAGCTGTAGCGGTGGAAGCATTCACGCGACTTACACCGGCATTGTTGCCGCCCCAGCTGCCCTCGTTCAATACGATAATATCGTCTCCGCTAACGGCTACAGCCTTAGAAGGCAGGTTGCCGAGCTGGACAGCATTCATGCGGACATCGCCGTTGTTGGAGTAGACGTAGCAGTCGCCCGAGGCTGTGTAGTTGCCGTCGGAGAGGACTATGATATTGCCGTTGTTGGGGTTGACATTGATGCCGTAAGGATTGTCGGTGGCATTCCATTGTATGCCTAATTCGGTGGCTTCTAGAGAGCTGCCGTTAATTTTGTAGAAACCCAGAGTGCCATAAGGGCTTGTGTAGCCATAAATGTCGCCACTGTATACATCGAAATTGTACAGGTTGGTGCTTACTGCAGTGATTTCCTTGCTGTTGGTGTTCATTACCCAAAGACCGCCAAAATCGGTTGCGTAATCACCAAGGGTATTGAATACGATGTGGTTGTTGTCAAGTTTCTTTACTTTGCTTGGATTGATGCCCACCGTTACGCTGTCGACAATCTTGAACGATTCGATGTCAACAATGTAGAGTTTGTTGTCGTAGTGGTAGTTGAAGCTTTCGTCCGATATGTTGCTGCTGGCAATGTAGAGTTTGTTGCCAACGGCAGCGATTCCTTCAGGATGGAAGTTGCCGAGGTTGCAGATACCAGTGACAGCTTGTTGTGCCATGTCGAAACGGATGACAGATTGAGGATAGTAGCATGTGATGTAGAGGTTTCCATCTACCTGAGCGATAGATCTTGGAGTCTCGACGCTGACATTAATGGGTGTAGGCTGTTGGTTTTCCGGTTCTTTTTTACATGATGAGAAAACCATTGTTGTGCATATTGTCACAACTGCAACGAGTGTTCTAAATAATTTCTTCATGGTTGTTTATGTTGTTGATTATTAAATGAGTTTTACGGTTGTATCAAAATGAATAGCTGGCTTTCAGTCTGAAATTGCGTCCCATCATCGGGTAAGAGCGTACAACTTCGTATTGCTTGTCGAGGATGTTAAGTATTTGGAATTGAATTCGCAGGTCGCCGATGGGCAGTTCAAAGGAGCGGTCGATAGAGATTCCATGGTCGGCGTAGGGTGGAAGCAGTGAATCGTCGTTGTTTTGTTGTCTGTAATACCGTTTGCCGACGAGCATGCAGTTGTATCCGAAATTAAACCAACGAGTTTTGAGGTAGAGAGTCATGCCTCCGCTGTGACGCGGTGTGTAGGGGATTTGGTTATTGTAAATCTTAGTGACTTCAGGATTTGTATGGTCGACGGCTTTCTGATAGCTGTATGTGAGAGTTGCATTCAGTGAGACTTTCTGCCAATTCCAGTCGAAGGTCCCTTTTAGGTCCAAACCGGTTATGTCAACAATGCCAAGGTTCATTGTCGACCAAAGAAACATGTTCTGTTTCGGAACGGCGATAATCTTGTCTTTGATGCTGTTGCGGTAGGCGTCTAAGGTCATGCTCCACACATGCCATCTTGTGGAATCGCTGTTGTAGCGCATCTGGGTCGGAACAGTTATTCCGACATTGTATTGCGAAGCCCGTTCGGGTCTGAGAGAGTCGAGCGGCATAACAAAATAGTACAGTTCGCTGAAATTGGGGATTCGGTATATGTCTTTGAAGAAGAAGCGGATGCGTATGTTGCTCGAGGCTATGGGTTGAACGGAAGCGCCTACGTAGGGCGATAGCCGTCTGTAGGTAGTGGGGGATGGATTGTCGCAGGCATTCTCGTTGACGAAAGTGAACAATGCGTTGCTTTTGAAGCTGAAACGCTTGGTTTTGTATTGCAATGCAAGCGTTGTGAGTGATGAGAAACGTTCAACGTTGCTGTTTTTCTTCAGGTTGCTGTGCAGATTGTTGAGTGATAGGTCGCTGGCGAGACTTGCATTTATTTTTATATAAGGTTTCCAAACCACAGTGCCGGAGAGATATCCTTCGTTTTGGCTATATTCGTTCTTGAGGTAGCGACTTATGGTAGGGGCGGAGAAGTCCTCATATAAATCTTCGGTATGCTGATATTTCCCAATCAGCTGAAAACTTGCTTGTTTTATGAACGAGTTGTATTTGGCTTGTGCGAAGAATAGTTTTTCACGTGTGTCTTCGGAGCCGCGCGTGGCGTAGAACACCACGGGGCCAGGCAGGTCGTGGTAGCCCTGAACATAATGAATCTTGGAGGAAAGCGACCTGTTGGAAGATATGTGGTAAAAAAGATTCATGTCACCAGTGACCATCCACATGGAGGAGTGCTCACGTCGTTCGATGGAGTAATCGCCGTCGTGCGATGGGGTGTAGTACAGAGTGAAGGGGTAGTCGCCGTTGCTTTTCAGCCAGTTGCCCCAAGCAGATATTGAAAGCTTGCGTCCGATGCGTTGTTGAAGCGAAAGGGCGGTGGATAAGAGTCCAAAACTTCCTGTCTCAAGACTGATTCCGGTATGTGTGTGTTCTCCAGGCATGAAGACAGGCTCGGAAGTCTGCATGTTGATGACGCTGCCTGCGGCGGTGGCGCGTGCCGATAGTAGCATGTCGTCGGGCTGGCCGTTGCTGAGGCTTATGAAAGAGCTGTTGCCTATCATGTAGCGACCCAGATCAACCTGGCCGTTTTGACAGTCGTTAACAGCCACTCCGTCAATGGTTAAAGTGCTGAATTGGCTGCCGAGTCCACGTGCCGAGACTGTTTTCATGCCTCCAATTCCGCCATAGTCGCGCAGTGTCACTCCGGCCATTTGTTTCAGTGCGTCGCTTAGGAGCAAAGCACCGGAATTCTCCATTTTCTCGATGTCGACAATCTGGACGGGCGCTTGAGATAATGTTGCTGAAGGTTTCTTGTTGCTTTTTACAACTATAGTTTCCAGTTTTTTGCTTTTGTCGGTGGCATTGGTGTCTTGTGCAGAAGCTGGTACGACAAAAGCCACCCACAATAAGCAGGCGACAAGGAGATGTAATATGTATCTGTCAGTTTTTTTTGTTTTCATAATTAATGCCCTTTCCTCGAGAGCTTTAATTGTTTTTGTGGTATGGCAGGTCTTCTGACTTTGTTCGAGCAATCCTAACCTTCCCATGTGCCTGTGTCGGCACACAGTGGCTTTTTGGAGGACTGCCATGTTCTGAACTTACAGCAGCGGGACTGTCAATGAATTTCACATTGTTCCCTTTTGACATCTACTTTGTTGGAGTCCAGTGCGTAAAAGCGTGTCTGCACTCGTTTTTCGATGACCAAACCGGCTGCAAAGATACAAATATATTCGGATATGGATGTTCTATCCTTTATAATTGGTTGCTACTTCTAAAAAAAGTTAATGCATACAATTTATTCTTATGTTTGGCGTTTCCTGATTAAATTTTTAATTATTCCAGATTTCAGCTTTACTTGGTAAAGTAAAACAAAAAAATAGACATGAACATACCGATTATTTGGATTATTTTTGGAATCCTTTTCATTTTGAGCCTTGTGGCCAGCAAGAGTGTCGAGGCAAAATTCAAAAAGTATTCAAAGATTGCAATGAACTACAATATGACAGGTCGCGAAGTTGCCGAGCAGATGTTGCGCGACAACGACATACGCGATGTGACAGTTCAAGAGGTGAATGGAACCCTTACCGATCATTATAATCCTGTCAACAAGACTCTTAACCTTAGTCATGCTGTGTATCATGGTACGAGCGTTGCAGCCGCTGCTGTCGCTGCGCATGAATGTGGCCACGCCGTGCAGCATGCCACTGCCTACTATTGGTTAGGGTTGCGCTCCAAGCTGGTGCCTGCTGTGAATGTTTCCAACAAATTCACTCCATGGATTCTTTTTATTGGCATTTTGATGGTCCAAAAGTTTCCTTCTTTGTTGCTTGCAGGCATTATTCTTTTTGCTGTCACTACATTGTTTTCGTTTATTACTCTGCCTGTCGAAATCAACGCTTCGCGTCGCGCATTGGTGTGGCTCAACACGCACAATATCACCAGTCCCGACACGCATCCTTATGCTGAGAGTGCTCTGCGTTCAGCAGCATATACCTATGTTGTTGCTGCCCTCACGTCACTGGCTACACTGCTGTATTATCTGATGATTTATCTTGGCAATCGCGATTGAGATGTGAGGAGACTATTTGTAAGCTGTAGCTCATCGAAGGACACAACCTGATTGTCCGATGTGAGTTACTAACAAGAAAACGCTTGTCTTATAATTGATTGTACATTTTTGTGCAATCAATTTTTGTTTGCCCTGATATATATAATTGATAAAGTGTGTAATTTTGCATTTTGTATTTGTATGGTAAAATATTCACAGTTAACGTTTTAAAATTCTAAAAATAAAAGTCAGGTGTCAGCAAAAGAATCCAAAACAGACAAAAACACCCCATTGATGCGACAGTATCTGGAAATGAAGAAAAAGTTTCCGGATGCAATGCTGCTGTTCCGTGTGGGCGATTTTTACGAAACGTATGGTAGCGACGCGGTGAAGAGTGCCGGCATATTGGGCATCACACTGACGCGCAAGTCGAACGGCTCCGGCACCTATATTGAGATGGCCGGGTTCCCGTACCATGCAATGGAACAATATCTGCCGCGCCTGGTAAAAGCAGGCCACCGTGTTGCTATCTGCGAACAGCTTGAAGACCCCAAGTCGGCTAAAGGATTGGTGAAACGTGGAATCACAGAACTGGTTACGCCGGGGGTGTCGTACAATGACATGGTGCTTGAAGTGAAGGAAAACAATTTTCTCTGTGGTCTTCATTTGGCAGACAAGGTACATGGGATCAGTTTTTTGGATGTCTCTACTGGCGAGTTCTATGTTGCCCAGGGCGATATACATTATATAGACAAGTTGATGCAGAATTTCCATCCGACAGAGGTTGTTCTGCAGCGAAAGATGCTCCATAGGTTTATGGACACATTCACCGAGAAATACTACACCAACACGTTTGACGACTGGGTCTTCACGGAAGATTTTGCCACCGACTTGCTTACGGCCCAATTCGGAACCACGTCGCTCAAAGGTTTCGGCGTCGAGGGACTGGAGCAGGGTATTATTGCTGCTGGTGCAGCACTATACTACCTTAAAGACACCCAGCACGACAGGACGCAGCACATATGCAAGCTTAGTCGTATCGAGGAGGATAAATATGTATGGTTGGACAAGTTCACAATACGAAACTTGGAACTCGTCTATTCTCCAAATGAGAATGCCAAGACGCTGATAGACATCCTCGACCAGTCGCTCACCCCCATGGGGTCAAGACTGATGCGCCGTTGGATTGTGATGCCAGTAAAGGATGTGTCGGTGATAGAACATCGTCTTTCTATTGTCGATTTGCTGCTGCAAAATGGCGACATGAGCAATGAGCTTCGCCAACACATACGAGGTATAGGCGATTTGGAACGCCTGATTTCGAAAGTCGCTGTGGGACGTATCAATCCACGCGAGCTCCTACAGCTTAAACGATCGCTTGGCGAAATCGATTCGATAAAGAAAATATGCGCCGGATTAGACAACAAGGCGTTGTCGGTATACGCAGAGCAACTTAGCAGTTGCCGCACAATATATGAGAAAATCGATAAAGAAATCAACGAAGACGCTCCAGTGAGAGTCGATAAAGGCAATGTGATAGCCGATGGTGTCAATGCCGAACTCGACGAATTAAGGTCGTTGGCTGGCAACGGTAAGGATTACCTGGCCGGGTTGCAGCAACGCGAGAGTGAACGAACAGGTATCCCTTCGCTGAAAATTGGATTCAACAATATCTTCGGCTATTATCTTGAGGTAACCAATACGCACAAAGACAAGGTCCCTGCAGAATGGATACGGCGCCAAACTCTCACCAATGCAGAACGTTATATCACTCCGGAGCTGAAAGAGTACGAGACAAAAATACTTGGTGCCGAAGAGCGCATGCAGGCAATAGAGGCACAGCTGTATGAGCAAATGCTTCAGACCCTTACGGAGTATATACAGCCAATACAATATAATGCCCAGATGATAGCCCAGCTCGACTGTCTTCAGAGCTTTGCTGCAGTGGCTCTTGCCAACGAATACTGTCGTCCTAAATTGAACGACGGCAAGACAATAGACATCAAGGAAGGTCGCCACCCCGTGATAGAGACCCAGTTGCCGTTGGGCGAGAAGTATGTGTCGAACGACGTATATCTCGACAGCGAGAAGCAGCAAATCATGATAATAACTGGACCTAACATGTCGGGCAAATCCGCACTTCTACGCCAAACGGCCCTGATAGTCCTAATGGCTCAAATTGGCAGCTACTGTCCTGCCAGACAGGCATCGATAGGCATTGTCGACAAGATATTTACCCGTGTCGGCGCATCTGACAACATATCGTCGGGCGAGTCTACTTTCATGGTCGAGATGAACGAAACCGCGAGCATCCTTAACAATATCAGCGACCGCAGCCTTATTCTTCTCGACGAAATAGGGCGTGGTACCAGCACATACGACGGTATATCAATAGCGTGGGCAATTACTGAATTTTTACACGACAACAAGCAGGCACGTCCAAAGGTGATGTTTGCTACCCATTACCATGAACTTATAGAGATGGCCGACAGATACGAACGCATACAGAACTATCACATTTCTGTCAAGGAGGTTGGCAACAAGGTGATTTTTATGAGGAAACTTGAAATGGGGGGTAGTGAACACAGTTTTGGTATTCATGTGGCCCGAATGGCTGGTATGCCACCCCAAGTGCTTAAACGAGCCAATGCCATGCTCGAACTTCTGGAGTCGAAAAGCGAAAAAATATCGGACATAAAAAAAGGCAAAAAAGTTAAAAACGAAGTCCAAAATGTGCCGGAATCGGGGTTCCAATTAAGTTTTATCCAACTTGACGACCCGACATTGCTTGAAATAAGAGATAAGATTTTGGATATTGATATTGATACACTTACACCGATAGAAGCACTGTTGAAGTTGAACGAAATAAAAAAAATTGTAAAGAAAAAATGAATTTTTTTTGTCAGATTCAAAAAAGTGTGTACTTTTGCACTCGCTTTTGACGAAAAAATATCGGTCTTTGAAAGTGGAAAAAAGCGGAAATAGCTCAGTTGGTAGAGCACGACCTTGCCAAGGTCGGGGTCGCGAGTTCGAGTCTCGTTTTCCGCTCAAAGAAAGTACATTGAATTAGTGAGAAGCGGAAATAGCTCAGTTGGTAGAGCACGACCTTGCCAAGGTCGGGGTCGCGA
>CAMOFI010000003.1 GCA_946613135.1 uncultured Bacteroidales bacterium | reverse complement strand
GCCGACGCGGCAAACTGAGCAAGGCCGCCATTGTGGCCGGTGTGACCCTGAGCCTTGCAGCCAGTGCCTGCACTACGGAAGGCGACCCTGCGCCCGATCCGCTTATGGGCGACATCTACTTTCCGGAGGACAGCACGCAATGCCCGGACAATGAAAAAACCCCATCTGACGATGAGGTTAAGACAATCGTATTCGAATAAAACCTTTATATCTCCTTGCCGAAGACGGCGCGTTTCATCAGCTCTTCGGTCTGATAGGTAGTACCCCAAATCTTCTCAGCCTCGTTGCCTATGATCTGGGGATTGGTATAAGCCCAAACGACATTGTTTTTGATGGCGTTGCGGTTCATTTCGGCATAGTAGATGGAATGCACGCCGCGCTTCTGCCAGTCGGGGTGCACGCCGTTGAGCAGCAGGTCGATGGTGTCGTATTTGCGCAGGGCGCGAAGCAGGTGGTACCATCCGAAGGGGAAGAGGCGTCCGTTGGCCTTCTGATAGGCCTCCGTGAGGCTGGGGATGCTAAGGCCGAAGGCCACCAGGTTATCGTCCTGATCGACGACAAAATTGACGAAATCGAGATTCACGAAGGGGAAATACTCCTTGATATAGACATCAATTTCCTTCTCGGTCATTGGCACGAAATCGTAGAGGTCCTTGAACGAGTCGTTGAGCGTATGGAAAAACTTGTGTGCGTATGGATATACCTCACTGCGTTTCTTGAATTTCAGCAGTTTAAGGTTATATCGCTCAAGAATGAGCTGGTTGATGCGTGCCACCTTGTCGGGGATGGGCTGGCTTGCTGGCATTTTGTACTGCTGCCAGCGACAAAGCACCTTGCAATCAAGACGCTCGATAAAGTCAATGTAATACTTTGGATTGTAGAGCGTACTGAGGTTCTGGCGGGCGTCGAAGCCTTCGATGACCCAGCATTCCTTGTCCATATCGGTAAAGCCGAAGGGGCCTTCTATTTCGGTCATCCCCTTGCCGCGTCCATACTCAACAACCTTGTCGAACAGCGCTTTGCAGACATCGAAATCTTCGATGAAATCGAACCATCCGAAGCGGACGGCCTTCTTGTTCCAATGCTCATTGACGGTATGGTTGATGATGGCCGCAACACGACCCACTATCTTGCCGTCTATCGAAGCCAGATACATCTGCAAATCACTGTGCTCGAGTGATGGATTCTTGTCAGTCAGCAGAGCACGCTCGTCACGGTTCAGAGGTGGTACGTATGTTGGCACACCCTTGAAAAGCTTGTTAGGGAAAGCTATGAACTTGTTGAGGTCGCGACGACCTTTAACTTCGCTGATGACAATGTTTTTCATATATATAAACTATTTTACAAAAGACCAAGTTTTTTGAAACATTTGACCGTCTTGTCGACAGCAAAGTCTACCTGTTCAATAGTATGAGTAGCCATCCAAGCCAGACGGATAAGCGTATCCTCAGGCGGAACAGCCGGCGAAATGACGGGGTTTACAAAAACGCCCTCGTCGAGAAGCATGCGTGTCACCATGAATGTCTTCTCGTTGTCACGCACATAAAGAGGAATGATTGGAGTTTCTGTGTTGCCTATCTCGAAGCCGGCATCGCGGAACGACTTAAGCGCATAATTGGCCACTTTCCACAGATTTTCCTGACGTTCAGGTTCTGAACGCATTACTTCAATTGCGGCAATCACCGATGCCGTTGCCGATGGCGGAATACTTGCAGTAAAGATATAAGGACGCACGTTGTGTCGCATCCAGTTGATGGTTTCCTTGTCGGCAGCTATAAAACCACCTATCGAGGCAAGCGACTTGGAGAAGGTGCCCATGACGAGTTCCGTTTTGTCGAGCAAGTTGAAGTGGTCTGTCACACCGCGTCCTTCGCGACCGAAGACACCTAAGCCATGAGCCTCGTCGACCATGAGCGTTGCCTGATACTTATCGCACAATTTCTGAATTTCAGGCAATTTTGCCACATCACCCTCCATACTGAACACACCGTCGGTAACTACAAGCTTGGCAGCATCTATAGGACAACGTTGCAACACACGCTCGAGGTCTTCCATGTTGTTATGCTTGTACTTTAGTGTATTAGCAAACGTAAGACGTTTACCTTCTATGATAGAGGCATGATCCATTTCGTCGAAGATGACATAGTCTCCTCTTCCTGTTACACAAGGAATTACACCTGAATTTGCTTGAAATCCTGCAGAGAAGAGCATTACGCCATCCTTGCCCAAAAAGTCAGAAAGAATATTTTCAAGTTGGTGATGAATGTCGAGGGTGCCGTTGAGGAAGGGAGAACCTGCACACCCTGTGCCATACTTGTCTATAGCAGCTTTAGCGGCTTCCTTGATTTTAGGATGGTTTGTGAGACCCAGATAACTGTTGGACCCGAGCATAAGGATTTTTCTTCCATTCATCAGCACTTCGGTGTCCTGATCGCTCGCAATCTCTCTGAAATACGGGTATACGCCCTTGGCCTTAGCCTCTTGAGGGGCAGTATATCTGGAGAGTTTTTGTTGGAGTGGTTTCATTTATAATGTGTACTTTAACCTATTTTTATCTTTGCAATATACGGATTGTTAATAGATGAATCGATAATGGCTTTAAACATTTTTAAGAATGCAAAATAACAAAAAAAAAATAAATAATTTTGTATTTAAAATGTTAAATTTTTAAACAATTGAGTTGTAAGTCTACTCGTACCGATTCTAAACCTGTGTTTATCAATATTTTCGATTCCAAGTATTCTTGATGCCATACAATAGTGAAACAATGCTTCGTCTATTGTAGAGAGTCCTCCTGCAGCTTTATAACCTATTGGTCTGGACTCTTTTTTTTGAAATTCGAAAATTGCAGATAGTATAGCATAAGCACTTTCTGGAGTTGCACCCACAGGTATTTTACCAGTCGATGTCTTTACAAAATCAGCGCCAGCTTCCATAACTATCATTGCAGCGGCATAAATATTTTGCGCAGAAAGGAGCTCGCCGGTTTCGAGGATTACTTTAAGGAGAACCGACTTTCCGCAAATCTCCTTTGCTGAAGCAACTTCGTCGAATACATAACTGACATCTCCCGACAAGAAAGACCCTCTATTGATTACAAAGTCAACTTCGTCAGCTCCATTTTCGACAATATAACGCACCTCATTGTTTTTTAGAGCTGACGGAATTTGTCCGGCTGGAAACCCACCAGCAACAGAAGCCACTGAAATACCAGTGTCTTTAAGCAACTTTTTTGTCTCGGCAACAAAGAAAGGATATATACACACCGATGCAGGATGTAACCCTTCACGGCACATGGAAACAGTAGCCCTACAAAAATCAGCTACAGAATTAATACTGTCGCTTCCACTAAGCGTGGTGTTATCTACACAGGTAAATACTTGTTTTATAAGACTGTCCCTATTATTATCTATTTGATCCTTAATACTATTCTTGATAGATTGAAAATCTTTGTGGTCGAATGTAAAATCACTTGTCATTGCCATTGTTTTTTTTGAATGCCTTATTGAAAGTTTCTTGGTCGAGAGGTTGAATGCGACGAGATTTTTTTAGGTCCTGAGATATAAACATTGACAAAAGTTTATACCGCAATAGTTTGATAGTGTTCATTTTAGAACGATTCGACAAAAACCTGCGCATAATTGTAAGCTGACGACGGTCGCTCTTGTCCAATACTTCATCACTAAAAAACGACTGTCGAACATTAACAATCATCTCTCTTATTGGCAACTCTAAAGGGCAAACTTCCTCACATGCTCCGCACAATGTGCAAGCATAAACTAAATGTTTATATGATTCGAAAGTTTCAAGATAGGGAAGAGTAATATGCGATATGGGACCAGTAAAAACATTATTGTATGGTTCGTCGCCTATTGATTGATATACCGGGCAAACGTCATTACATCTGCCACATTCGATACACGACAGAACTTTACGGATATTTTTCTCTGCAAGAATATTACTACGTTGATTATCAATGATAAAAAGATAGTTTGAGCAATTTGGCGAGCCCTTGAATACAATCATATCCTGACTGGCACCTCCATTACGATAGTCCATAAGCTGCTGATATACCTCTATCATATCGCTATTACAAATAATCCTGTCTATCGTAATAAATATAACATTCGTATTCTTGTTCGATAGTTTAGAGAAAGTATTATTTGTTTGATTACTAAGTAATAGACTACCATTGTCAGAAAACATCATGTCTGCTGCGAAAAAATTCATGTCAGCATCGTCGCGAAGCTCAATTTTCTGATCACTGAGAAAATATTTTATTCCCAATTCTCTGAAAATCGTCGAAGAATTGATATTCGGCAGACGTACAGACCTGGTTTTTTCTGTTTTGAAGAGACGCTTTAAACTCTCAAAAACATCGTTGTAGTCAGTAGCCCAAAATACAGCATTGTGCTTGTTAGAAAACTGAGATTCAAAACGGTTCAGCTCCTCATCTATGTTTTCTATTGCACGAAGTCGTGCGTCATAAAAGCGGTAACAACTCTTTTTGTATTCAAGAAAAGGAGTCTTTTCTTTTTTCAGACCAAAACTCATCTGTCGAGAACCATCTTTTATGACAGTTTCCGAAGACTCTAAGAAATTATTATAAAAGCTGTTATCCATAAAGATAAACTAACAGATAATCTTGTTTATCTTTTCTACACGACGTTGATGGCGTCCTCCTTCAAACTGTGTAGAAAGAAAAATATCAACTATTCTTAAGGCGAGGTCCTCTGATATAAACCTGGCAGGCATAGAGAGAATATTCGCGTCGTTGTGCCGTCGGGCAAGAGAAGCTATCTCCTCTGTCCAACAAAGGGCACATCTGACGTTAGGATATTTATTAACCGTCATCTGCACACCATTGCCGGAACCACATATTACTATGCCTCTTTTATATGTACCATTATTCACTGCAGAACCCACTTGGTGAGCATAGTCCGGATAGTCGACACTTTCAGAAGAAAATGTACCAAAATCTTTAGTATCAATATTTTTAGATGAAAGGTATTGTTTCACCTTTTCTTTTAGTTCATAACCTGCATGGTCGGAAGCTATAGGTATAATTTCATTCATTGTTTTACATATTTAGATTTGCAAATTTACAATAAAAGTTGCCCACCAATAGTTAAACGGGAAAAAAAATTTAAAATAATTATCACCAATAATAAGTAATATATTGTAAAATAAAATATTAATATGGTTTTTAACAAAATGTTTATTATATGTTGTTGATAAGACGAAATAGAAAAAATATTGTTGATATGTGTGAGAAAATAACAGGTTTTTCAAATAAAATCCTCATAAGTATAAACTAAAAATTTATGTTCACAACACTCTGTTGATTTTATAATAAACATAGTGTTTAAAAAGAAACAAACATATAATAATCAATAAATTGTATGTTCATAAATAGATATTAATGAGTTACTATTTATTTTCAGAAATTTTAATGTATGAGTGTTATCAACAAATAAACACCATAAAAAAATAAAAGAAAAAAAATATTTATTAAATTCTTTTTTTTTGTCTTTGTTTGTCGAAAAATTGTAATTTTGCAAATGTTATAATTTTAAAAAATTAATTATAATATTATAAATCATTACTATATAAAATTACAAACATCAATATATGACTACTGCTGATTATAAAAAAGAGATTGAAAGACTGAAGAAAGAAAAAAATGCTGTTATCTTAGGACATTATTATCAAATAGATGAGATACAGGCTTTGTCTGACTTTGTTGGAGACAGTTTAGCATTGGCTCAGGAGGCTCAGCGCACTGATGCCTCAATAATTGTCTTCTGTGGAGTTCACTTCATGGCTGAAACGGCTAAAATACTTAACCCGAAGAGGAAAGTGATTCTTCCCGATGTAAATGCCAGTTGTTCACTTGCCGAATCATGCAGTGGTGCAGACCTAAAAAAATTCAAAGAGGCTCATCCCGATCATATTGTGGTATCGTATGTAAACTGCTCGGCAGAAGTCAAGGCAGAATCAGATTTGATCTGTACTTCTGGAAATGCAGAAAAACTTGTCAACGCTTTGCCTAAGGATCAAAAAATCATTTTTGCTCCAGACAAAAACCTTGGGGGATATATCAATAGGCAAACAGGAAGAAATATGCTTCTCTGGAATGGAGTGTGTACTGTCCATGACGCTCTCGAGGCTGAAAATATATTGAAACTGAAAGCAGAGAATCCTGATGCTTTGGTAATAGCTCATCCTGAATGCAATTCAGCTGTTCTTGCAGTGTCAGATTTTGTTGGTTCTACCAAGGCCATGCTTGGATACATAAAATCGTCTGAAAAGAAAAAGTTCATAGTAGCCACAGAGTCTGGAATATTGTATGAAATGAAAAAAAACAATCCAGATAAAAAGTTTTTAACAGTGCCAAGTGGCGAAAATTGCGCTTGTACGGATTGTGCATATATGAAAATGAATACTTTAGAAAAACTATATCTGTGTCTTCGTGATGAAAGACCAGAAATTATTCTTAGTGACGATATTATAGAGCGTGCCTCAAAGCCTATCGTCAAAATGCTTGAGATGTCAAAAGAGTTGGGAATAATCAAATAATGTGTCAGATGATTGGTCAGCAGCAGGTATATGATTATCTCAAGCTTAAAGGTATTGAATTTGAATACTACGAACATCCGGAAGCTCCAACAATAGAGATTGCCTCTCAGTTTTATCGCGGCAAGGGAACCACTTTGTGTAAAAATCTTTTTTTCCGCAATCATAAAGGCAACAGACATTATCTTGTCATCATGGATAGCCGTCACGAGATGGATATTCATTCTGTTGAGAAGATGTTGAAACAAGGCAAGTTGTCTTTTGCATCGCCTGAACGAATGCAGAAATATCTGGGTTTGAAACCTGGTTCAGTAAGTCTTTTTGGATTGATCAATGATATAAATCATGATGTTACCTTGTTTGTTGACAAGGAACTCATGTGTGCAGAGAAAGTAAGTTTTCATCCAAACGACAACAGGGCATCGTTGGTTATAAGTGGCAAGGACATGTTGAAATTCATAGAAAATATCGGTAACCAATGGGAAGTGGTCAATCTATATGAAGAGTAATGTTCATAACTCTATGAATCATTGTTAATTATTAAAAGAAACATACTATTGAATAAATTATATATTTTATTGATATATAAGTTGTTATTGGTATGTTTCACGTGTAACATTAAACTAATTCGGATTTATATATGAAGACTTTGGAAATTGAGGTGAAAGAGCCTATAAAATTGTACGAACTAATCAAAAAAACTTTTCCCGACAGTAGTCGTACGAAACAGAAGGAAATCCTTGCACATAGAATAGTGATTAGTTCGAGGAGAATTACCCAATACGATTTTCCATTGTCTCCTGGAATGACAGTAATAATCGAGGGCGATGAAAACCGCAAGAAACTAATGATGGGCAAAATGCCTATTGTTTATGAAGATCACTATCTTTTAGTCGTAAACAAGCCTACTGGATTGTTGAGCAGCAGTCCTCACGAGAACGATATTACAGTTATAAGCGAACTTAACAAATATTTCATCAGTCGACGCTCACGCATAAGAGCACATGTGGTGCATCGATTGGATCGCGACACCTCGGGTCTTCTTCTTGTTGCAAAATCGAAAGAAGTGGCACGCGAACTGGAAAAAGACTGGAAAGCTACAGTGTTCGACCGTGCATATATAGCCGTAACATGGGGAGCACCGGTCCCAGCATACGGCACGGTGAAATCTTGGCTGACAGAAAACGAGTATGGAGTAGTGTCATCACCTGTCGATAATGGAGGAAAATTGGCAATAACACATTATAAGACATTAAAGAAAAACAATAAATTCGCTCTTGTGCAGATGAACCTCGAAACGGGTCGCCGCAACCAGATTAGAGTACATATGAGAGACTTGAATCACCCGTTGCTGAAAGATCCAATCTATGGATACCGCGACGACAACTCTCCTATCAAGCGTTTGGCATTACATGCATTCAGACTATGGTTTTACCATCCTGTCACCAAGAAAGAAATAAAACTTGAAACACCTTTCCCTGAAGAGTTCACAAATCTGTTTGAAAATAGAACTGTCAATGTGTCGGCACAACAAAATAAAAGCTTTTAAGAATACTATATAAAATATCTTATAGCCTTACAATAAAAAACAAAGATTTGACGTTACTAAATAAATAAGAAATTATTATCAATGGAATATAACACTAAAAGAGGCGATATGCAGTATCGCGAGTATGGAAGGTCTATACAGAAACTGATAGACAATGTGTGCAACGTGCCCGAAGGAGAGAAAAAAGACAATGCAGTGAAGTCGCTGGTGTACGTAATGAGCCAGATTGCCGGTATGTCTATCAAAGACGATGTGCAATACAGAAAACTATGGGACCATCTGATGATAATGTCGAATTTCAGATTGGACAAGTCTTGGCCGTTTGGCAAAGAGGAACTGGACCATCTTAAGTCGCGTGCAACTGACGAAAGCGAAAAACCGACAGAACGTCTGGCATATAAGAGCGCAGATATTGCCAATCGCCAGTATGGCGAGTATCTCGAAAAGATGATGAAAAAGCTTAAAGAAGTTCCCGACGGCGAAGAATATGAATATCTTTCGATGCTTATGGCACAGCAGGCAAAGAGAGATTATCTGGTTTGGAATGGCGATTTGGCAGAAGACAATATTGTTATAGACCAAATGGCGCGCATGAGTGGCGACGAAAGGGTAGGGGAGAGGCTTAGAGACAAGGAAATCAATGTGCCGCTCAACACTTTGCCGATAGAAGTAACGCAAACAAAAAAGAAAAAGAAGAAAAAATGAGTACTTTCGAAATAGAAGGCGGCCACAAGCTACAAGGAACCATATATCCTCAAGGAGCGAAAAACGAAGCACTTCAAGTTATCTGTGCCGTTCTGCTCACGAGCGAGAAAGTGGTGATAGAAAACATCCCTGACATCAGAGACGTCAACCACCTCATCTCGCTGCTTAAATTAATAGGAGTAAAGGTGGAAGAAATTCACCAGCCTGTTGCAGACAAGTCTGTCACAGGGAGGACATTCTCTTTCCTGGCCGACAATGTGGATACCCAGATGGTAGGAAGCAGCGAATTTTGCTCGCTCGCTTCGAGGCTTCGTGGCAGCATCATGCTTGCTGGTCCGCTGTTAGCACGGTTCGGAATGGCTATAGTGCCTCAGCCGGGAGGTGACAAAATAGGGCGACGCCGTATCGACACCCACCTCACAGGCATGGAAAACCTCGGGGCAAAAATAGAGTCCTTCATGCTTCGTGCCGTCGACGATGCAAAGCATGTAACCATCTATGGAGGATATAAAATCGTTTCGGAAAACAGTCTCCATGGATGTTCGATGCTCCTTGACGAAGCCAGCGTAACGGGAACAGCCAACATCATCATGGCTGCCGTGCTGGCTAAAGGAAGGACAACAATAATGAACGCTGCGTGCGAACCATACATCTATCAGCTTTGCGAAATGCTCAACCGGATGGGGGCGCGTATTTCAGGAGTCCGTAGCAATCGTCTCGTCATAGATGGAGTAGACTCACTCGGCGGAACAACACATCGTCTATTGCCCGACATGATCGAGGTGGGCAGCTTCATAGGTATGGCTGCAATGACGCAGAGCGACTTGACTATAGGAGGTGTCGCACTCGAACATCTTGGTCTTATTCCGCAGATATTCAACCGTCTCGGTATAGAAACATGGCAGAAAGGCAACGACCTCTATATCCCTGCCAAAGAGGTATACCAAATCGACCGTTTCATGGATGGTTCAATACTGACCATCTCCGACGCCCCGTGGCCAGGATTCACCCCCGATCTGATAAGCATCGCGTTGGTCACAGCTATACAGGCAAAGGGCAGCGTGCTCATTCATCAGAAAATGTTTGAAAGCCGCCTCTTCTTTGTCGACAAACTGATCGACATGGGAGCACAGATAATATTGTGCGATCCACACCGCGCAACAGTGATCGGCCTGGCTCGCGAACATCAGTTAAGGGCCACACACATGACCTCGCCCGATATTCGCGCCGGTGTCGCTTTGCTCATAGCCGCAATGGCAGCTCAGGGAGTAAGTCAGATAGACAATATCGAGCAGATTGACCGCGGATATGAACAGATTGACCGGCGACTTAATGCTCTTGGAGCAAAAATAAAGAGAATAGAAAGATGATAAGGTAAGCATGCAAATATTAACAACAGCAATATAATGCAATTTAATACAATAGGTTGCTAATTTAAAAAAATATCATAGACACAGATATATGTTCGGACTTTTCAAGAAGAAAAAACCACTCCCCACTTTCGCACCCCTGGTAACAGATATGCACTGCCACCTCCTTCCCCTTGTCGACGATGGCAGTAAGAGCCTCGAGGAATCGCTCGAAGTAATGGAAGCCATGAAAGAAACCGGATTCGAACAAATCCGCCTGACTCCGCATTTCGCCTATCCGCGGTTTCCAAACGATGTGGAAGACATCAAGATGCGCTACAAAAACTTCTGCGAAGAAGTTGAAGCCAACAAAGGTTCACGCAACTTGCCGCGCATGATGAGCGTAACCGGTGAATTCCGCATCGACGACGGATTTCAGAAATATGTCGACAACAACCAGCTGCTGACTTACCGCTTCAACAACCCTAAACGCGGGTCAGAAAAAGGTTTGCTGCTGATAGAGTTCTCGCTGAGCCAGAAACGTATGGGACTTGAAGACATAGTCTTCGAACGGCAGATGGACGGATATGACATCATACTCGCACATCCGGAACGCTACCCGTACTTTGGCAGCCACAGCACACTCCTCGAACAGTTCAAGGAACAGGGCATCTACTTCCAGTCCAATATTCTTTCGCTTGACGGATTCTATGGCGAGGAAGCTCAGCGCAAAGCTTACGAGTATATCGAAAACGGTTGGGTCGAATTTCTTGGCACCGACATGCACAACACCCTCTATGCACAGGCTCTGCGACATGCCTCAATGAACAAAAAAATCATAAAACTTCTTGAAACCACAGAATTCGAAAACAAGAACCTTGTGACAGAATAATTCTGCCAACTTCTACAAAAAACAATAATGCCATTGCTAAGAGCAAAAAAATGGCTTCCAATATATAACGCAAAAAGTATTGACAATATGGATATTTTAGATGCTATTTCCCCCGTCGATGGACGCTACCGCAGCAAGACCGAACCGCTGGCAGCTTATTTTTCCGAGTCTGCCCTGATCCGCTATCGCGTCAAAGTAGAGATAGAGTACTACATCGCCATGCTTAAAGAACTCAATGTCGCCGGTGGCAACATTCCAGAAGACACTCTGCGCGACATTTACCGCAACTGGAGCCTTGAATCGGCTCGGCGAGTCAAGGACATCGAAAAAACCACCAACCACGACGTGAAGGCCGTCGAATATTTCATCAAAGAACGTCTCGATGCTATGCATTCAACGCTGCCTCACGAACTCGTCCATTTCGGCCTGACTTCGCAGGACATCAACAACACCTCTTTCCCCATGATGGTCAAAGAGTCATACCTCGAGGTGGTGCGTCCGGCATACATAGATCTTGTAGCCAAACTAAAGAGTCTTGCAGAAGAATGGCGTAATATACCTATGCTTGCCCATACCCATGGACAGCCCGCATCGCCAACAGCACTCGGCAAAGAAATCATGGTTTTTGTCTACCGCCTCAACGAGCAGCTGAAAAACATTGACTCAATCCCATTCACCGGCAAGTTTGGAGGTGCCACAGGCAATTTCAACGCCCACCGTGTCGCCTATCCCGATCGCGACTGGCGCAAGTTCTCCGACCGTTTTCTCCACGAGCAACTGGGTATCGAACGCCAGCAACTCACCACACAAATCGAAAATTACGACTTTCTGGCAGCCTATATGGACGGCCTGCGCAGACTCAACACTATCCTCATCGACCTCTGCCGCGACATTTGGACATACATTTCCATGAACTACTTCCGCCAGCGCATAAAGGCAGGCGAGGTTGGAAGTTCCGCAATGCCTCATAAAGTCAATCCTATCGACTTCGAAAATGCAGAAGGAAATCTTGGCGTCGCCGATGCTTTGCTAACCCATTTTGCAATGAAGCTGCCCATCTCGCGAATGCAGCGCGACCTTACCGACAGCACCGTCATACGCAATCTCGGCATGCCCTTAGCCCATACCCTTGTGGCACTACAATCGCTCCAGAAAGGTCTCTCTAAACTGCTCCTCAACGAGGCCAAAATCCACGACGACCTCGAGGACAACTGGGCTGTGACGGCGGAAGCCATACAGACTGTCTTGCGTAGTGTGGACTACCCCAACCCTTACGAGGCCTTGAAGCAGCTGACACGCACCAATGAAAAGGTAACGGCCCAAACCATCGAAAACTTCATCGATGGACTCGATGTAGCCGACAGCGTCAAACAGCGGCTCCGCTCCATCACTCCACACAACTACCTCGGCTATGCCTGCGAGTGGTAGAACACTATCCGACCGACTAATAACCTTTCAACACCAATTCTAATCAACGAGGGGATATCGCAATTGCGCACTTTGACAGCCATACATCTGCACCGTCGCAAGACTCTGCTTGCCGCCTTTGTCATATCATCGGCTTTTGCCGCAATTATGACAATGGCTACGGCTCTCAGTGTCACCGATTTCCTACAGCTCATATTCCCCTCAGACTCTTCTGCTGGACTCGTCATGTCGACTTCGACACCGCAACAGAATCCGGCACACGCCAACCCTCTCATGCACCTCCTTGCCATGCTCTATGCCAAATTAGCGGCCATGGAGGTGCAGAAAGCATTGGCCCTCTATGCCCTCTTGCTGCTCCTACTCTATGGTCTCAAGAACGTGTTCTCTTACCTCTCGGCTGTAGTTTTTGCTCGGATCAAGACGGGTGTGCTCTGCGACATACGCAATGCGATCCATCGTTCTCTCCTGCTCCAGGACTTTGCTCGATGGTCTGCCCAAGAACAAGGACAGTGGCTGTCAAGAATGAGTAACGACGTCGCCGAATATGAGGCCAACTTACTCGACAGCATACAGATGATAGTCTCCGCAACGCTCACCATGGCTATTTATCTCCTTATGCTCTTATACCTCGACTGGAGGCTCACTCTGCTTGTTGTTTTCGTGATGCTCGTCGGAACCCTTCTGCTCTCTGCTCCGAGGCGCCTCAAGCGCCAGTCGCGCCAGCTGCAGGCCATCAACGGCGAACTCATGACCACTACACAGGAAACACTCGACTCGCTCAAGGAAATCAAGGCTGCAACAGCCATCGACTATGTCAACCATCGGCAACAGGAACAGAACAAACTCTTCACCCGGAAACGTATATCGCTCTATCGTCGAATATATGCCGCCTCGCCAATAAGCGACTTTCTGGGCAACACCATTGTTGTTGCCATACTCGTCATCGGCGCCTCCCATGTCTTCAGCCCCCAGTCGGCAATGACACCAGCATTGTTCGTCTCCTACATAATGATATACGTGCTCATGCTGACTCCCATAAAGGATTTCAGCAATGCCGTCGCGCAACTCAAAAAGGGAAGGGGAGTGGAGGAACGCATCGCCGCCTCAACAAGCGAAAAAACTCTGCCGGCACCACTTCCACAAAAGCCCGACGGCTCAATCCGTTCCATCGAATTCTGCGACGTCTCCTTCGGCTATGCCGACCACAATGTTATCGAGCACCTCGATTTCTCTCTGCCTATGCATAGCCATACTGCCATTGTGGGTGAGAGTGGCTCTGGCAAAACCACTTTCGGACGACTGCTTACAGGCCTTCTTCAGCCCTCCGAGGGCGAGATAAGGATAAACGGACAACCTACAACCGCGCCAGAACGCACCGGACGCATAGCATACATCCCACAAGACCCCATGCTCTTCAACGACTCCCTCGAAGCCAATATCCGCTTCGGACGGCAATGGGTCTCCCGCAACGATGTGAGCCAGGCAGCTAAAATGGCACAGCTCGAGCCGCTCCTTTCAAGCCTTCCTCAAGGGTTAGACACCATTATTGGCGACAACGGTGCCAGACTCAGCGGAGGCGAACGACAACGCGTCAACATTGCTCGAGCACTCGTCGGTAATCCTGACGTAGTCGTTATGGACGAGGCAACGGCGGCACTGGATGCTGCAACCGAACAGCATCTTTCCGACGAACTGAAACGTACTCTGGGCAACCGTACAATGGTAGTGATAGCCCACCGGGCTTCCACTATAGCCGCCTGCCACAACGTCTTTCATATCAGTCACGCACATAACCCCACTAAAAAACATAGCCCTGCAAAAAAACTACTGACCCTGCTTCTGGCCCTGTCCTTCTCTTCGGCAGCAATGTCCGAAATCATCCCTCTCAATGCTCAGCAGGTGTCCACCAGGGTTGTCGAACTGACTTGGAGCAACACCACAGGTCTAACCTCAGTGGCCCGCCGTTATCCTGGCGAATCGCAGTGGGTTACCATTGGCTCCACAGCCTCCTCTTCCTGGACCGACCGGCTCCACCGCGCCATCTGCGACGATACTGTATACTACTCCATCGTCAACGGTTCCGACAGCGGCTTTGCCGCCGTTATGGTTACCGACAATGACCCTACAGCCCCTGCCGAATGGGGTGTCGTAACGGTCGACCTCCAAAGCCAGCACATACTCCTTTCATGGCTTCCAAGCCTCGATACCGACATCATGGGTTATCTCGTTTGCGAAGGAACGCCAAGTATGGCTATCGACACCGTCTTCGGCAGGCTCAACAACAGCTATACCTATCTCCTTGGAAGTTGTGACGAGGCTCACGTCTTCAAAATCTGTGCCTTCGACTCCTGCAGGCAGTCGTCAGCACTCACAACACCATGCAACAACATTGTCCTCATTGCCTCTATCCCTCCATGTACCAGGTCGGTGACGGCTTCATGGAATCTCTATCAGAACATGCCCTCAGGTGTAGGAGCCTACGAACTATGGGCCAGCTACGATAATGCCCCATATGTCCGTATCGCTCAGCTTGATAACACTACTGAGGACTACACCTTTAACGTCCCTGACAATGTCGTTGATATGCGCCTTTACACCCAAATCATTTCAACCGACGGACAGTATGTGGCTCGCTCCAATATGCTGCTCCACCACTTCGGCGAGTCCGACCGCCCATCGCAGTTCTTCCTCCGCAAGGTGTCTCTCTACGGCGACGACCGCAATGTGAGCGTCATCGGACAGACCGATCCATCATTTCCTGTCACCGACTACACCGTCTATCGTTCCACTTCCGGAGGCGCTTATTCCGCTGTAGGCCATTGCAGCCCCGACAACTCAGGCCTGCTCGAATGGCACGACAACTCTGTCAACCCCGCAAATGCATCATATTCCTACTGTTTCGCTGTGACCGATGCCTGTGGCCGCAACGAGATAAGGACTGCCTCAGGCAATATCCTTATGCCGACGATAAAAACTGACAACGCCATAGGCACACACCTGTCGTGGCGTCCCTATTCTGGATGGTCTGGATCCACCTCCTATCAGGTGGCCTCCGCCCCGTTCGACGCCGACAGTTGGCAGTGCATAGGCTCAACCACCGACACCTTTTTCGTCCATTCCGACTCGCCCGACGCCTTGCTGCGCTACAAGGTTCTGGCCTTCGAGGGGGGCGACTCGCAATATAGGCAGTTTGACAGCCTCCAGAGTGGCGTAGTCTCACACCTTCCACACATCAACGTTTGGATGCCCACAGCCTTCACTCCTCTCGAAAACTCAAACAACACTCTCCTTCCGCGTTTCTCCTTTCCCAATCCCTCTGGCTATTCTTTCTCCGTCTTCAACCGGCAGGGCATCATGCTCTTCTCCTCCAATGACTCATCCATTCCCTGGAACGGACGCTACAAGGGCATTTTGCAACCCGTTGGCGCCTATATATTCAAGATAACATACCGTCAAAACGACGGCACAGAACAGTACCTCCTCGGCACGGTAACAATGATTTATTAGTCCACTCAATAAGTGCAACTTATGAAGGTAGCATTATATACAAAAAACAACACATCTCAACACAACAGCGGACGCGAAGCTCTCCTCGAGGCCCTCCAACGCAACGACATACAGGTAGTCCACGATTGGTCGCCCGACAAGCCTGTAGACATCATGATCTCCATTGGTGGTGACGGCACACTGCTTAGTGCCGTACACAGGATTGGCCACCTCTCTATCCCCGTTGTCGGTATCAATTTCGGTCATCTCGGATTTCTCACCACCGCCGGACGCGACGATATCGACGAACTCGCTCTCTGCCTCAAACAGCACCGTTATTCAATAGAAAAACGCACAATGCTTGAGGTGACCATCGAAAACGGGCCTCTTCCTTCTGTCGATCTCGACGGACATAACATCCCTCCCCATGCACTGCCTTTCTTCGCTCTCAACGAGGTCTACCTGCATCGGTTAGACCGGTCGCCTTTACTCCATACTCAAGTCCAGGTTGATGGTGACATGGTCGCCACCTATGCTGCCGACGGCCTCATCGTCGCCACTCCTACAGGTTCTACTGCCTATTCCCTCAGCTGCGGTGGACCCATTCTCGCACCAGGGTCTGGTTCTTTAGTAATCACTCCCATCGCTGCCCATACCCTCACTCAGCGACCAGTCATCCTGTCCGACAACGTCAACCTCCGACTTCGCGACGAGGACCCCTCCGTACGCTATACCCTTGGCATCGACTCCTACGTCTCCACACTCTCGGGCGAAAGCATCATCAACATTAGGCGAGCCGACTTCCAAACCCATCTTGTCCGCATCGGCCATCAAAACTTCTTCTCCGCCATCCGCGAAAAACTAATGTGGGGCATGTAATTCTCCTTTCCTGTAGCCATTTTAAGTTTTTTTAGTATTTTTACAACTTCAAAGTCAGATTTAATAATGGATTTAAGTGCATATTTTCAGCCAGTTAACGCTTTAGAAACAGGTATCGGCGATAGCGATTTCTATCTAAATGTCGCCACAGCCTCGTCTATCTATCTACGTCAGGGCGACTTTCCATCGCTCGACAACGCCTCGCTTTGTATCCTCGGCATTCCAAACCTCGACAACGACAACAATAACGCCGACCAGATACGACGCTACTTCTATGCACTTGCCAAACCATTCGAGAATATGCAGCTCGTCGACCTCGGTAACCTAATACCAGGCTCTTCGCAGCACGACACCCAATATGCCATCACCGAAGTACTCTACCACCTCCTCGACAAAAACATAACCACCATAATCCTTGGTGGAGGGCAGCATATCACATTCTCCAACTACAAAGCCTACGAAGTCCTCGGACGGGTCATCAACATAGCAAGCATCGACTCCATGTTCGACCTCGGCAGCGACACCAAACCGCTCGACGACAACAACTGGCTCAGCCATATCGTTGCACAGCAACCCAACTACCTCTTCAACTTTGCCAACATTGGCTACCAAACCTATTTCAACGGGTCCTCACAGGTCCGACTCATCAGCGAACTCGGCTTCGACGCCTACCGACTCGGCGAAATCCAGGCCGACATGGTAAGGTCCGAAACTCTTGTGCGCTCCGCCGATATGCTAAGTGTCGACATCTCCAGTGTACGACTCAGCGACGCTCCAGGCCAGTCCCATGGCTCACCTCACGGCTTCTATGGTGAAGAGCTCTGCCGCTTGTGCCGTTACGCTGGCATGAGCGACAAACTGTCCTCCATAGGTTTCTACAACTACAACCACCTCCTCGACACCCGCGGGCAGACAGCTCATCTCATCGCTCATGCCATATGGTACTTCATCGATGGCTTCTACAACCGTCTAGCCGATTTCCCCTACCGCGACAAGCAGAACTACAAGCACTACCTCGTCCGCCTCAACGACGGCGATTTCCAAATATCCTTCTACAAAAGCAAAAAAAGCGACCGCTGGTGGATGGAAGTACCCTACAACGGCGAACGCCGCGACCAATACCAGCGACACCTTTTAGTTCCATGCACCTATTCCGACTATCAGCAGGCTCAGCAAAACGAGGTGCCTTCCCTCTGGATGAAATACTACGAACGTGTCAATTAGACCCTTTTTGTGACAATACATTATATTTCTAACATTCAAACCTCGCAAATTATGAAAAAAATCCACACCATCGCAATTCTTGCTGTTCTCCTATGCACTTTCGCAGCATGCTCAAAAAAAACCTACTACCAGGTTTACCAGACCAAGCCTGTTGACGAAGCTGCACTCGTCCTTGCCGATGGCAAACTCACCCACGAAACAGCCAACTGTATCATAAGATACAACTTCTTTGCCGAAAACGGTGACGCAGGCTTCTGGTTCACCAACACCACCGACTCAGTCATCTATGTCGACCTCGCCGAGTCCTTCTTCCTCTTCAATGGCAATGCCAATGAGTATTTCCAGGCTCGCCAGTGGACCACCACCAAGTCATCCACCATCTCCATCTCGCGCCAGGAGCGCAAAAGCAAAGGCAAAAAGAAATCCTACGACAATACCGAAGGCTCCAGCCAGACCTCAACAAATGCTTCCACCTTCGGCGAACGTAGGCTGATTGCCATCCCGCCTCACGCAACAAAATACTTCTCCGAGTTCCAAATCACCAAAAACCAAATTGCCCTCTGCGGCGTAAAGGACACTCCTAAGAAAAGCAAACCCGAGGGTTCCTCTTTTACAATTGAAAATTCGCCCATGTCTTTCGGCAATTTCATCACATACTCCGTAGGCTGCAAAGGCAAAAAAATGCATGTCCAGGACAATTTCTATGTCTCCGAGATCATCAATGTCAATGGTGAAGCCATGTTCGAGAGCGTCAGGGAGAAAGATGCCTGCGGGCGCGACAAAGGCGACCGCGTCGATCGCATACGCTACTCCACACCAGACCGTTTCTACGTCGTATACAAACGCTAACAACCATTAACGATAAACTAAAACCTTTTTATTATTAACTTTTAAGTATTAAACATTAACCCAGGGGGTGCCCCAACTAGGCCCAGTGGCCAATGGCTGAGAACATACCCCAGAACCTGATCCGGACAATACCGGCGGAGGAAAAATTATGAAAAAACACCAATTTTCTTTTGGTGCATTGAGCAGCATGCTCTGCACAGTGGCCCTTATGCTGGCCTCAACAAACCTTTCCTATGGTCAAACCGACTCGCGTGACACAGCACGGATCCAACGGCTTCAGAAAGTCGTCATCTCCGACTCGCGTGTTAGCAACAAAGCACCGCTAACAACCACCACTGTCGACCGCGACCAACTAAGCCAGGCCCGCACCAACGTTGCTCTGCCTTTCATTCTCGAAACGCAGCCTTCAGTAGTAGCTTCAGGCGAAAACGGCTCCGTAGGTGCCACATCAATCCGCATCCGTGGTGTCGACGCCAGCCGCATCAATGTCAACATCAACGGAATCACCCTCAACGATGCCGAGAGTCAGGAGGTCTTCTGGTACAACATCCCCAACCTCGGCGGTATGGCACAAAACCTCCAGATCCAGCGTGGAGTGGGAGCTTCTACAGGAGGTAGCCCCGCCTTCGGTGCTGCCATCAATATGCAGACCCTCAATGCCTCCAGCCGTCCCTATGGCGAGGTCGACTTCGCATTAGGAAGCTGGGCCACACGCCAGTATAGCATTACCGCAGGTACAGGCATCAACAAGCATGGCCTCTCTCTCGACGTTGCCGCCAGCGGCCTCAACAGCGACGGCTACCTCCGCGGCGGTCAGACACAGCAGCGCTCTTTCTTCGGCAACCTCTCATGGTTTGGCGACAACACCATCGTCAAACTCCTCGCCATCGTTGGCGAACAGCATAGCGGTATCACATGGAATGGTGCCTCTGCCGACGACCTCGACGCCGACCCCACCTTTAACGACGCCGGCATCTTCCACCTCGACGGACGCACGCTCTATTACGACAACGAAACAGACAACTACTGGCAGCAGCATTACCAGCTCTACGTCTCACATGTCTTCAACGACCAATGGAGCATCAATGGAGCCCTCGACTTCACCCACGGCGACGGCTACTACGAACAGTACAAGGAGGACAAGAAATACTCTAAATACGGACTCTCCTTCTCTGGCCGTAGCGACTTCATCACCCGCAAGAATATGGACAACAACGCCTATATGGCCAACCTTAACCTTAGACGCACCGACTCACGCTCCACTCTCTCCTTTGGCGACAACTTCCTCCTCTATAACGGACAGCACTTCGGCTCTGTAATCTGGTGCCGCGACTCGGCTTTTGCACCAGCCGAATGGTACCGCAACTATGGCGACAAAATCGACAACACGGTCTATATGAAAGGCACGTACGATTTCAGCAGTTCCCTCAACGGCTATGCCGACCTGCAGCTCCGCGCCATCAACTATAAGGTCTATGGCTTTGCCGACGACCTTTTCGACATGGATTTCGACCAGAACTACCTCTTCTTCAACCCAAAGGTCGGTCTCAACTACCGCATCAATGACAACCAGCGCACCTACTTCGTGGCCGGTCTCATGGGACGCGAACCTCGTCGCTCCGACATCAAGGATGCCATCGGCAATGGCGACACCATCCGTGCCGAACACATGCTCGATATTGAACTCGGCTACCAAATCCAGAAGCCGCGCTGGAACCTGAGCATCAATGCCTATGCCATGCTCTACAAAGACCAGATGACCCCCAGCGGCGACATCAGTAGTAGCGGCTATGCTCTCATGGAAAACATCGACAAGAGCTACCGTGTCGGTATCGAACTTGCTGGCGGCGTCAAACCCGCTTCATGGTTCCGCTTCGACGCTAACCTCACCCTCAGCATCAACCGTGCTGTCGACTTCACCTTTGCCGACTTCAACGATGGCGACAGCATCTCCATGGTTGTCTCAGGAACCGACACCTCTTGGACCTCTCTCAACGTCACCCGCAACACTCCGCTCTCCTTTTCTCCTTCTGTCATCGGCTCCGCCATTGCCACCTTCATTCCCTTCCCCAACGCCAAACTCCAGCTTATCGGAAAATACGTAGGCAAACAGTATATTGACAACACCGGACGCGAGGTCTATGCCGTCGACCCCTATTTCCTCCTCAACCTCAGAGCCACTTATGTATGGAAACTGAATGGCAGCAATGAACTCGAAGCACAGTTGCTGGTCAACAATATCCTTGACCACAACTATCGTCTCGGAGCCTGGGTTTCCGACTGGTACGACGACTGGAGCAGCCCCTCGGCAGTTTCCTACTACCATAGTGTCGGTTACCTCCAGCAGCCGGGCCGCAACTTCATGTTCCGTCTAACCTACCGCTTCTGACGGTTACGCGCCGGCCTTTCCGTCGGCCGCCTCTGTCATATTCACTCTCTCATGTTATCCTCCATTTCCTATATTGATCTAATTGGAGCCGTCATTGGCCTGTTCTATATCGTCAGCGAATATAGGGCAGGCCGATGGTTCTGGCCCTTATGCCTCCTCATGTCGGCATTCTATATCTATATCGACTTTTCCTCCGGCTACTATGCCAACGGCAGTATCTGCATATACAACTTCCTCATGTCCATCTACGGCATCCTCGTATGGCGTGGCATCCTCCAGAGCGACACCCGCAGCGAGCGCCCTTTCGGCTCATGCCCTCGTCGCTATATTCCGTGGCTTCTTCTTGCTGTACTCGGCTTCACGCTCTTCCTCTGGTTTCTGCTCCCCCTTCTGGGCGAGAGCCAGTATCCGCTCCTCGACGGCTTCTCGTCGGCCCTTTCCATTGTAGGCATGTTCATGCTTGCCCACAAGTGGTGGCAGCAGTGGTTCTGCTGGCTCATCGTCGAGCCCATCATGGTCTTGCTTTTCTGGCATAGTGGCAACTACGCGTCTGCATTGCTCTATGTCGTCTACGAAGTCTTTTGCCTTCTCGGCATCCTCTCCTGGTACCGCAAATCCAAACACCCCAACACCTAACATTCAAAACCTAATGAACAGAGCTATTATTCTCGCCAACGGGCAGTTCCCCAAGCGCCACGAGGCTCTTCAGGCCATCATGCAGATTCCTCTCCTCGTATGTTGCGACGGAGCCTATAATAAACTTGTCGATAGCGGCATCTTTTCCCATCTCGCCACCCTTCCCTCAATCCATGTTGTCGGCGACGGCGACTCGCTATCTGCTCAGTCTGCCTCCCACGCCTTACCGGGCACAGTGTTTGTGTCCAACTATAAGGATCAGGACACCAACGACCTCACCAAAGCTGTAAAATACGCCATCACTCAGGGCGTTGAACGCACCATCATACTTGGTGCTACAGGCCTCCGCGAGGACCATACCCTCGGCAATATCTCCCTCCTTGCTCAGTACTCCACCATGTCTACCGCATCAGGCAAACCCCTCGCTGTCAAGATGTATACAGATTACGGCTATTTTACACCCCTCGTACACGCCTGCACCATCGATCTGCCCTCATTTCCAGGCCAGCAGGTGTCGCTCATACCTCTCTCTGGTATGCCCGTGGTTTCTGTACAAGGATTGAAATACCCCCTTCAAAAACGCACACTTTCTTATTGGTGGGAAGCTACACTCAACGAGGCTTTGCATGACAAGTTCACCGTAAGCCTCCAAGGTTCCGGTTCCCTCCTCGTCTATCAGACTCACCTCGCAAAATCAATTCCCACTAACACCTAACAGTTGATTATCAGCTTAAGCAGATCCTGTCCGATGTCGTGCCTGTAGTAGCGCCCTTTCCATTTTATAGTTTCCGCAGCCTGTAGGCTCTTCAGCAGTGCCTCGGGGAGCGACTCAGCCAGCGACGTGACGCACACCACTCTGCCGCCGTTAGTAACGATGTCTCCGCTGTCGTTGAGTTTCGTACCCGCGTGAAACACCATAGGTTCCTTTACCATTTCCAAACCGCCAATCACGTCGCCTTTCCGGTATTTTTCCGGATAGCCCTCGGCAACGAGCATCACACAGGCCGCCGTGCGTTCGTCTATCTCCAGCGTCGTCTGGTTCAGTGTTCCTTTCCAGGTCGCCTCAAATAATTCCACAACGTCGCTCTTTATGCGCGGGAACACCGATTCTGTCTCGGGGTCGCCCATACGCACGTTATATTCAATCACATAGGGGTCCATCGTTCCGTCCTCGCCCTTCACAGCCATAAGGCCAACAAAGATAAAGCCCTTATAGCCGATATTCTCCTTCTGCAGCCCCTTCACCGTAGGAGCAATAATGCGTTGCTCAACCTTCTGCATGAAAGCCTTGTCAGCAAAAGGCACCGGACTTACCGAGCCCATACCGCCGGTGTTCAGTCCCGTGTCGCCCTCACCGATGCGTTTGTAGTCCTTTGCCGAAGGCAGTATCTTGTAGTGTTTACCGTCGGTAAGCACAAAGACAGACAGCTCTATTCCCGACAGGTACTGCTCTATCACCACACTCTGTGACGCATTTCCGAATTTTGCCTCGTCCAGCATAAGATGCAGCTCGTTGCGTGCTTCGTCAATGTTGTCAATAATCAGCACACCCTTGCCAGCTGCCAGCCCGTCGGCCTTCAGCACGTATGGCGGTTCAAGCGTTGACAGATATTTAAACCCTTGGTTGATGGTCTTTTTTGTAAATGTGCGATAACTTGCTGTTGGTATGTTGTGACGCTCCATAAAATGCTTTGCAAAGTCCTTGCTCCCCTCGAGCTGAGCACCCTGGGCCGACGGACCGATAAGAGCCACATTCTTCAGCTTGCTGTCGTTTGCGAAATAATCTCCAATGCCGCCAACTAGCGGAGCCTCCGGCCCAACGACAACCATCTCGATGTCGTTCTCCACAACAAATCGCCCTATCGCCTCAAAGTCGTCCACCTTCATCTCCACATTCTTTCCACACTCAGAAGTACCAGCGTTGCCTGGAGCTATAAAAAGATTACTGCATAGTTTGCTTTCTGCTATTTTTGCTGCTATGGCGTGTTCACGACCGCCCGAACCAAGTAGTAATATGTTCATATTATGTATGTTTAGACAATTTGATTTCTATTTGTTCAATTTCTGATAGTAGAGCATTCAAGATAAATTTAATTTCTTGGTTTTCCTGCCCGTAGAGTATTTGATAATTGGATATTTATATGGATTTTAGAAGTAAAAAATAAAGCAATATCGTTTGTTTTCAGCACGATGAGCCCAAAGGCACTCGCACAAAGAAAATTCAAATTTAACATATTTTTTCGAAAGAACAAAATCGTAAGTGTTAACCATTAACCAGCAGATATCCATTTGCAACTTCCGCTTCGACCCCGAAAACTCTCTTTATCCGTTCGGGAGTCAGCGCATCCTCCGTGGTGCCGTCAAAAAAGAGCTTGTGCTCATGGAGCAACACAGAATGCGGACAGTAGTGCAGCGCCAGGTTCAGATCGTGTACTACAATCAGTATCGTCTTCCCCTCGTCCTCGTTTATCTTGCGCAGCAGCCGCATGATATCAAATTGGTGTGCAATGTCGAGGTTCGACGTGGGCTCGTCCAGCAGCAGCAGCGGTGTCTCCTGGGCCAGTGCACGCGCTATCATCACACGCTGCAGCTCCCCTCCGCTCATCTGGCTGGGCAACGCCATACGCAGGTGCCACGTGTTGGTCTGTTTCATGCAGCGCTCCACGATGTCCCAGTCCTCCTGACTCTCGTTCTGCAGGTGCCGCTGATACGGGTTGCGACCCATAAGCACCGTCTCGAAAGCCGAAAACTCAAAATCCGTCTGGGGATGTTGCTGCACAAAAGCAATCTTCTGTGCCAGCAGGCGGGTAGGGTAGTCCTGCACGTTCTTTCCGTCCACCCACACTTCACCTCTTTCGGGTTTAAGCAGGTTGGCAATGCAACGCAGCAGCGTCGTCTTGCCACATCCGTTAGGACCCATAATGGCACATAGCGAACCGCTTGGCACCTTTAGGTTGATGTCTTCCAGAATCTTTTTATGTCCGTAGCTGTATCCGAGATGTCTAATATCTATCATAACGTCCGTTTCGATTTGTAAAGCAGATATATAAACATAGGAGCGCCTATCAGCGATGTGATGCTGCCCACTGGCAGTTCGTTAGGCGGTATCAAGGTCCGTGCCAGTGTGTCGCATATCAGCATAAGCAGTCCTCCCGCAAATACCGACACGGGCACTATACGCCTGTTGTCAGACCCGCACACCATTCTAACACCATGTGGCACCACAAGTCCCACAAAACCTATCACACCGCATGTCGACACACAAAACGCCACCATAAGCGTCGTGAAGAAAAGCAGACGCCTCCGGACTTTCTCCACCTCCACACCGAGACTTTGGGCCACCTCGCTGCCCGCCAGCAGCAGGTTCAGGTCCTTGCTGTAGTATAGCACCACTCCAAGCCCCAGCGCTACCACTGGCAACAATATCCATATCTCAAGCCACGATGCAGAAGCGAAGCTTCCCATGGTCCAGAAAATAATGCTCTCCATTTTGTCCTGCCTCAACGCCATGATGAGCGATATTACCGCAGTGATCAGAAACGTCAGGCAAACACCTGTAAGCAGCAGCGTAGTCGTGTGCATCCTGTTGCCGATCGACGCCACCTTGAAGATAAGCAGGATGGTCAGCAGCGCAGTGCACAGCGCCATTCCGCCTACACCCCACAGCCAAGCCTCCCATCCCATAAGTATTGCGATGGCGGCACCGAGCGATGCCCCCGATGAAATTCCCAGCACATAAGGATCCGTAAGTGGATTGCGGAACACCGACTGATACACAGCACCGCACACTGACAGTGCCGCACCTACCACAACGCTGAGTATCACACGCGGCAGCCTCAGGTTCCAGAATATAGGCGACTCCGTCAGGCTGCCCCAGTCAAACGCCACCACTCCTATGCTCGCGCACACGCACATAGCCACAACAACCACCACACCCATCAACCCGCATACCAACCATATATTAATCCTTCTCTTCATAAAGAATCAAGAAATAAGTAATTTACATGATTTGACCTTGCCTTGTTCCCCTTCGCTCAAGCTCCCTGTTAACCATCGGAGCAATCTCCTCGTTCCTTATGAGCCGCCCGTCGGCACGTCGCCAGCTCCGTTCTGGCATAGCCTGAAAACGGGGAGGCACTTCGCCTGCAAAACGCTCCATTATGATGTCCGGCCGCAGTCGCTCCAGAAAGTCACACACCAGCCCCACATACTCCTCCAGAGAAAAAAAGCTCCCCTGCTTGGCTCCGCCGTCAGCCATTGCCGAGCCCTTCACAATCTGCAGCTGGTGCAGCTTGAGCGAGTCGATAGGCAGCTCATTGACCATTTCTGCTTCCATCATCATCATGTCGTAGCTCTCGCCGGGCAGCCCCAGAATCAGGTGCCCGCCGCAGTGGATGCCCCTTGCCGCCGTAAGCTCGATACTTTTGCGCGTCGTTTCGAAGTCGTGGCCTCTCCCTATTGTCGCCAGCGTCTGGTTGTAGCAGCTCTCGATGCCGTATTCAATGGCCACAAAGCGTCCCCTCTCCTCAGTCAGCGAAGCAATATAGTCCAGTTTCTCCTCGTCCACACAATCCGGCCGGGTGCTGATTACAATACCCTTCACAGCCGGATGCCCCAAAGCCTCCTCATACACCTCCTTCAGTCTCTCTATCCGGGCATAAGTGTTCGAGTAAGGCTGGAAGTAAGCCAGGTAGCCCTCCGCGTTGCGGTAGCGACGCGAGTGGAACTCAATGCCCTCATCGATCTGTTGCCTTATGCTTTTCAGCGGAGAGCAGTACGAAGGGTTGAATGCCTCGTTGTTGCAGAACGTGCAGCCCCCCTTCCTTCTGTCGTCAGCGTTGCGGTTGGGACATCCAAAGCCTGCATCGATCGAAAGCTTCTGCAGTCGCGACCCATATTTCTTTCTGAAAAAAGCCGCATACGAATTATAGCGCAGAACACACATCACCTATAGCAGATCGATAATATGCAAAAACTTAATTTCCATCTTGCTCTTCTCTGCATACGAGCGCAGATGAAGCAGACATTCCATTTCTGTCGACACAATATACTCAGCACCGGCCTCTATGGCGGTGTCCAGCTTCCGCTTGGCAAGGGCGTCGCTGATGGGCGTAAACTGGCTGGCAAACAGTCCTGCCGCTCCGCAGCACACATCCTTCTCCGCCAGCTCCACAATCTCCACGCCTTCTATAGCTCCTATCAGTGTGCGCATCTCGTCGTGCAGACCAGCTCTCTCGGGATGGGCCGGACTCCTGTAGTCGCGGCTCGTCATACAGTGGTCCAGCAACGCAACGCGATGCCTGAACGGCTCAGTCGCCGGTCTGTATTCTGCCACATTGACCAAAAAGTCACACACATCCACACAGCGGTCCGCAAAATTGCGGTAGCTGTTGTGGTATGTGGTGTTGTGAAACAGACTCTTGAAACACCGTTGCACATAAGCCATGCAGCCACTGCCGCAGCCTACCACAAACGAGCAGCCCTCGTACAGACTCATAAGCTGTTTGCCCAGAAGTTTTGCCCCATCGCGGTCACCCTGATAGTACAGTTCCCTGCCGCAGCACGTCAGTTCCTCGGGGTACATATAGTCCACCCCCATTCTCTCAAGCAGACTGCACAGTTTCAACCCCGTGTCGGCCGCAAACTGGTCTATACAGCAAGGCACAAAAACACCAACCTTCTTATAGTTGCGATCCATAATTCGTAAAACATTTCTTTTTGCAAAGATACTGCTTTTTCAGCGAATGCAAAAAAAATTTTTTTCAGAATGTAAAAAAATCATAATTTTGCATCCTGAATAACCCTAATCATTAACCCTGATCCATGTCCACCAACACCATTCTCATTGCTCTCGCCATTTTCCCAGTCCTCGTGCTTGGATTTTTCGTCTATCGGAGTGACAAGTTCGAAAAAGAGCCTCTACGCATGCTCATCAAAGCCTTTCTCTTCGGCTGCCTCTCCGTTGTTCCTGCCATCTTTCTCGAAACCATACTATCCACCCTCTATTCCTCCTTTATCGGAGGTTTCCTGCCGCGTGCAGCCGAAGGGTTCTACACGGCCTTTGTTGTTGCCGGCTGTTCCGAAGAGCTCTGCAAGCTGCTTCTGCTCTCGTGGGCCGTGTGGCGAAGCAGCCATTTCAACGAATACTTCGACGGCATAGTCTATTCCGCCTTTGTAGCCTTGGGCTTTGCTGCGGTCGAGAACCTCGAGTATGTCTTCATGCAGTCAACCTTCTCCGCTGCCATAGCTACAGGCACCATGCGTGCCGTCCTCTCCGTTCCAGGCCATTTCCTTTTCGGTGTCGTCATGGGCTACTATTTCGCTCTGGCCAGGTTCCAGCCTCAGCAGCGCCGCGCCAACCTCTTCAAAGCCTTCTGCTACCCCATGCTTCTCCATGGAACCTTCGACGCCCTCCTCATGATTCCCGAATATATGGGTGAGGACGGAGCTATGCTCCAGCTGGTGCTCTTCGTCGTGTTCATCTTGTTCGACATACGCCTCTGGAAAGTCAGCATGAAACGGTTGCGCCATATGCAGAAACTCAGCGAGGCGCAGTACACCGACACATCCTACTCCTCTTCCTATGACGACAACGCGGACACGGGCGACGACTCCGAACCACCCACACCTCCCTTCAGCGGCTTCAACTGGGATGTATAAAACGAAAAAAATGTCTCGAATTTCTGTGTAAAGTGCATCCGAAAACAAAGCTTAAACCTCTAAGCCTTGTGTCATAAATAATGTGTGGCTCAATAAAATAAAAAAAAATTTTGTCAGTTTCGAAAACAGTTGTATCTTTGCACCCGCAAAACCAAGGGGTATTAGCTCAGTAGGCTAGAGCGCTTGCATGGCATGCAAGAGGTCATCGGTTCGACTCCGATATACTCCACCAAGTAAAAAAAGGGTCTTTCCAGACCCTTTTTTTATTTGATATGATTGCAACACAGAAGAGATTAATGTACTATTCTTATGTTGGTTTGCAGTGGATTGGTATTTTTTTATGTATCTTTGCAAAGAGAAAAAAATAATATCATGAGATGTAAACTGTTTATTGTCATTGCCTTTGTGTGCGGATGGTACGCCACGATGGCCTGCACCAACTTCATCTGCAGCCGCGGCGCCAGTGCCGACGGTTCGACTATGATAACCTACGCTGCCGACAGCCATACTCGTTACGGACAGCTGCGCTACCATCGCGGTGGCGACCACCAGCCTGGCGAGACGGTGAAGCTCTACAACTACGGCAGCCTGAGGTTCCAAATAGAGATACCGCAGGTGGCCCACACCTATAATGTGGTGGGTTTCATCAACGAGAAGCAGCTGGCCATCGGCGAGACCACTTGGGGCGGCATAAGCCCCCTCGACAAGGGCAATGCCGAAGGCATCGACTACGGCAACCTCATCTACCTGGCCCTGCAGCGTGCCGCCAACTGCCGCGAGGCCATCAAAGTGATGGCCGAACTGGTGGAGACCTATGGCTATGCCGACGGTGGCGAGAGTTTCTCGCTGGCTGACCCAAAAGAGGTGTGGATTTTCGAGATTACCAGCAAGGGCCCTTACGAGAAGGGTGCCGTGTGGGTCGCACGACGGGTGCCTGAAGGTTACGTCTGCGGACATGCTAATCAGGCCCGTATCACCACTTTCCCGCAAATGTGCAAAGGATCATATGCCAGCATCGACAGCCGCAACTTCAAGCACATCTTCAAGCCCGAGGTGGAATGCGTCTACAGCGACGATGTTGTAAAATTTGCTAAGGCCCACAATATGGCCGTCTTTGCCGGCCAACCCAAGTACACCGAATCCGATTTTAGTTTTGCCGACACCTACAATCCTCTTACTTTCAGCGGACTGCGTGCATGCGAAGCGCGTGTATATGCCATGTTCAACCGAGTGAACAGCAATATGAAACAGTATGAGGCTTTTGCTATGGGCGACAAGACGGCCAAGCGGCTGCCGCTATGGATTGAGCCCGACCGCAAACTCAGTGTCCGCGACATAATGGAGCTTATGCGTGACCACTATGAGGGCACGCCGATGGATATGAACGGTGACGTAGGAGCCGGTCCGTTCCACTGTCCCTACCGTTGGCGCCCGATGGACTTCGAAATCGATGGCAAGAAGTATGTCCATGAACGTGCCATATCGACGCAACAGACAGGTTTCTCGTTCGTGGCGCAGTGCCGCTCATGGCTGCCCGACAAGTTGGGTGGCATCATCTGGTTCGGTGTAGACGATACATATTCAACTGTCTATTGCCCAATGTTCTGTGGCATTACTCAGGTCCCAGTCTGTTTCGAGGAGGGCAATGGCTCGATGGCGCAATACAGCGAGACGTCGGCCTTCTGGCTCTTCAATCGCGTCAGCAACTTCTGCTATCTACGCTACGACTCGATGATTGTCGACGTGCGTCGCGTGCAGGGAGAGCTCGAGAGTGATTTCGTCCAGATTGCCGACCAGGTCAGCCGCCAGTATGAGAACTATGACGACGCACGTCTTGTGGCATCGCTCAACAAGACCAGCAACCGCTGTGCAGACCAGATGATGCGCCGTTGGCGCGAGTTAGACCAGATGCTGCTGATGAAATACATCGACGGCAACATCAAGACCGTCGAAAACGGCCGCATCAAGACCACGCCCACAGGCGTCGTTACAGGCATCAAGCAACCCCCATATCCCGAATGGTTCTACCGCCAAATTGTAGACGACCACGGCGAAGTGATACAAGAACCTTGACTTTCGTACGAATAAGGAAATTTTGATTCGCACAAAACACAGATATACTTTATTATAAACTTTAACTATAACTTCAGATACCGACCTTCGTACGGAAACGAAAACGATAGCAATGAAGAAAACCATTCTATTAGTCACGCTGATTCTTTCCATTGTATTCCTCTCCTCGTCGTCTGCCTCTCACCGCAAACCTCGCTTTGATGACCTCTATGAATGCTATGTAATCTCCGATGCCGAAGCCTCTTACTACGATAACCCCGACGAATTCGAGCAAATCGACTACGAGGAACTCCTCGACATTGTCAGGCATGCCCGCTACAAACCAGTCGCCTTCGAACGTGCATGGCTGATAAACCTCTATGACGATGATGGAATCCGATACAATCTGTCTGTCAGCCGCTCCTGCCGCTTTGTACGTGTCGATGCCAATAGCTTCCAACTCTCACGACGTGCCGCTCGACATTTGGAACAAATCCTGCCCAAGTGAATAATAGCTTTATGAAAACTGTAACTTCGTACAAAATCAAATACGGAAAAAATACAGCTGGTTTTATCCGTTAAATCGATTATTACTATTCGTTTTATACTATATATTTACCGACGCGAGGAAAAACTTGTACATTTTCTGTAGTTTTTCGCCCGTTTGTTTCGTTATATTGAATAATTTTTTGTTTGTGGGACTATAACTTTGTATCTGTCAAGATAAAAAGTGTCTCACAAACTCTGTATTCGAAAAATAATTAACACATTGATAATATGAATAATCGCATAATCAAAAATCTATTCAGCAAGACGGTATTCGGCCGTGCTGCAACGTCAGCTCTGTCGACAATGATGCTCTTTGCAGCTGTTTTGCTTTTCAACTTCTCCGCTTCGGCTCAGGGATGGTACGCTACGGCTCCATACTCTACATCGTTCGAAGACGCCACAGACAACGGAGCCTGGATCCTCCTGAACGGCAGCTCTAACGACAGTACAAATTTCAACATCTGGACTCTCGGACAGGGTGCCAACAACACAACGGGCGGCACCAACTCTCTCTACATCAGCGACTCGATAGGTGGCGATTATTTCTACAACAACTCCAATGCGTCGACAGCCATTGCCTATCGCAACCTGACGCTCGACGCAGGCCTATACAGCATAGCCTTCGATTGGTCCGCAAACGGAGAGCTTAATTACGACTACCTGCTCGCTGCTCTGGTTCCGGAGAGCGACACCACCGTCCTTGCAGGAGGCCTCTACCTGCCCGACGGTGTCAGCCGCTGGGGGCTGCCCGATGGCTGGATCAACCTCGGAGGCGAAAGCCCTAACATAGCTCTCTGCAACATGCCTCAGTGGAACAGACAGAGCGTTTTCGCCAACGTTCCCAACACGGGCAACTACAAACTGATATTCATCTGGACCAACGATGCGTCCGACGGCAGCACCCTTCCGGCTGCTGTCGACAACATTGCCATCAGACAGATATTCTGCCTTGCCCCGACGTCGCTCACAGCGACTCAGGGTGTTCACAGCATTACGCTGAATTGGACCTCTAATGGAAACGAGGATTTGTGGATTGTCAGCTCAGGCGACACTACATTTACCACTAGCACCGCAAGCTGCACATTCACCGACTTGCAGCCTTACACTCAGTATTCGTTCTCGGTCCGCTCGGTGTGCGGCGGCGGCGACACCAGCTTGCCTGCAACCATCAGTGCCACCACCGGATTCGAAGTGCCTTTCGCCGAAAACTTCGACGCTCTCTATTCTTTCCCTGCAGGATGGAACTATTCCCTGACAGGCGATTCGGCCTATAGTACCAATTACTATGCTCCTCAAATCACATCTTTCGGCAATGGCAATGCCTTGTGTCTGCGTGGCTTCGGCTATGTTACACTTCCCATCACCGATGCACGTATCGACACTTTGCAGATGACCTTCACCCATGAGGTCGCAGCAGCCTCTCGCCCCCTCGCAGTAGGAATCATGAATGGCTCTACTTTTGTCCCTGTCGACACCATCGACGACCCTGCAGGCACTTACCGTCACACAGTCTACTTCCTAAACTATAACGCTGGCGGCAACAGAATCGCTTTCCGCAACTTCTCCGACGACGCTGAAATCGACTACGCAACGCATTATATCGACAACATCTCTGTAGAATACCTCCCCTCGTGCTTTCCGGTCCAAAACGTGACCGCTGTTGCTGACTCGACATCGGCAACGGTTTCGTGGACGCCCCTCTTCGGCGGCAATGAGTGGATTGCCGAAATCTATAGAGTTGGCGACTCTGTCGCCTCGGCACAAAGCATCTGCACCACGACAACTGCTACATTCAACAATCTTATTCCCAACACCGACTACATTGCCTCTGTGCGACGCATCTGCGGTGAGAACGACACCAGCGAGGCTCGAACTGCATCGTTCAACACCCTCTGTGCAGCAATAACAGTCGAGGAGCTTCCTTATGTTTACGGCTTTGAGGACGGCAATGGTGCCGGACGCTGCTGGAGCGCATATGCCAACACTGTCTACAACACACCTTCGTCGACTTGGGGCAATGCTCACAGCGGAATCTCGTCATTCAATCTCTCCTCGAGCGATTCCAACTGGTCTTACGTCGTGCTGCCACTCTTCGCTACAAGCCCCAACTCTCTTATGGTCAGCCTGTACGCTCGAGCCAACCGCAACGGGCAGCAGCTTGTCTTCGGTGTTATGGACGACCCCGAGGATTACACCACATTCACCGCTGTCGACACCATGGCATTTACCAATTCATACGACCTCTACGAGATTCCTCTCACCAACTATAGCGGCAACGGACGTTTCATTGCCTTCCTCTGCGATTCAGGTTCCAATCAGAACATATACATCGACGATGTCACCGTCGAACTTACTCCCGCATGCAGCCGCATCCGCGACCTCGAGATTCCAGCCGTTACGGCAGGCGCAGCATTTATGCGTTGGAACAACGGACGTGTCGGCAACTACATCGGAGCTCAAATACAATACCGTGATACCCTGTCAGACACCTGGCAAACCTACAATGCCAACGGCCACGACTACTTAGCCACAGGCCTCTACTACAACACCACTTACGAACTACGCATTGCCGCACGCTGCGATGGAGAGGAGTTGTCGAATGTTGTGACCACTTTCTTCACCACCAAGCTTACAGGCTGCAACGAAATCAACAGCTCTGGACTCTGGAACGACACCATCACCGGTTTTTCGAGTTCCAACCACTTCGAAGTGCCGGTCCACAACTGGCAGCCCTACTCCTTCAGCGAACAGCTCTATACTGCTGCCGAACTCGACACCTTAGGCGCCATCAGTGCCATCTCGTTCTTCTATGTCGCCGACACGCTCCCAATGACAGCCAAGGACAGCTGCTTCATTTATATGGGTCTCACCGATCGCACCTCCATCAGCAACAACGACTTCATCCATCCCAACGATCTGACACTCGTCTATAGCGGTCCGCTCAACTGCACGGCAGGGTGGAACACCTTCGCTTTCAACGAGGGATTCATCAACTACGACGGACGTAGCAGTCTCGTTGTCGCCGTTGTCGACTATTCGGGCGACAACCACGACGAGGCCTATCGTTTCCGCTGCCACAATGCTTCTGGCAAAACCGTAAGCATGTACAGCGACGAGTACACCTTCGACAACTATATGCTCATGGAGCAATACAACTATCCCTACCGCAACGACGTAATATTCCAATTCTCCGAATGTGCCTACGAAAGCGAATGCTATCCGCCTATGGTCTCCATCAACCAGATTGAGGCTACATCAGCCTCCTTCACTCTCATCCCGGGAGCTACTGAGGAGCAATGGAGCATCTATGTACGCACTATCGACGACTCTGTTTTCAGCCTTTTCAACGAAACAACACTCTACAACTTTACCATAAACAATCTTCTTCCCTCCACATCCTACACTATCCGCATAGTGGCTGACTGTGAAGACGAACCCTATTCCGATGTCATCTTCACCACCAAGTGTCTGCCCCAAGCCGTACCCTATACCGAGGACTTCGACGGATGGCCTGTGGGAGCCTCTCCTATCGTGCCCTCCTGCTGGACAAAATACAACCCCCTCGGACCCAACGTTCCATATATCTACCCCTGGAACGTTCAGGGACGCAGCTCGGTCCTCTATCTCTTCTCGAACGCCAATTCGTACAGCCTGGTGGCTCTGCCCGAATTCGAACCGGCCATCGACTCCCTGCAAATCAGCTTCTATATGCTGCGCGAATACAACAGCGGCAATAATCATAATTATGACCACCAACTGGTGCTCGGCATCATGACCGATGTCGACGACATCGAAACTTTCTTCCCGCTCGACACCATAGTCCTCGACGAGGTCAACTCCTGGCAATTCCTCGAATTGCCGCTCAATAGCCTTGCTGAAGACTCCACGCTTTCCACCGACCAATTCGAGACTCTGCGTCACGGACGCATCACGCTCCTCTCTCCCGACAGCGTATACAGCTACCCCTATATTGATGACATCAAGGTCGAATATATCCCTCGCTGTAAGCGTCCTACCGGCTTCGTCAAAAACACGCAGCTCAGCACTGCCGACTCGCTGGTCCTTACTTGGGACAACAACTCCGAAGAGGGCCTCGGATGGATGCTCTACATCAACGACACCTCCTATCTTGCAACATCCAACTCTATCGCCATTGGCGGACTCAACCCGGGAATGGTCTACAGCGTCATCCTACGCAAGATCTGCGGCGAATATTCCGATGAGAACATCCTCCTCTGGAGCGACACCAGCGAAGCTGTCGAAATTCAGGTTCGCACCTCGTGCGGCATCATCAAGTACTCGCCCTGGATCGAAGGCTTCGAGCTCCTCTCTTCTGGCAGCGCCTTCTCCACGGCCTTTGCACCTTGTTGGACACGCTTCAACAACGCTCCAAACTACTACGGCATTCCCTACATCTCCGACGAGAATGGCTACTACAGCGACTGCCATACGGGTGAGCGCGGCCTCAACTGGAGTGCCGATCTCAGCCAGCTCGCTGCCGACGAGATAATTATCGCTACGCCGGTCATCGACACAGCAGCCCTGCCTATCAACACTCTGCAAATGAGCTTCTGGGCTCGCTCCTCCAGCGGAACGCAGACCCCAGTGTTCAAAGTCGGTGTCATCAACGATGGCGACACTACTGGCTCTTCGTTTGTTGGCGTCGATACCGTAATCATCAACGGCATCACCTCATGGCGCAAATATACCGTCTACTTCAGCGATTATGACGGTGACGGAAACCGCATAGCCATCAAAACCGACCGACCCGACGACGACTGGGAAGCCAGCATCGACGACATCGAAATCAAGATTATGCCTCTCTGTCCGCCGGTCAGTGGCATCACCGCTTCAAACATCGACACTAACTCCATTACCCTCACTTGGACCGACCACGCGGGTGCCAATTCGTGGGATGTGGAATATGGTCCTCACGGCTTTGAACAGGGACAAGGAACCTTCGTCTATTCAACCTCGTCGACCTTCACAATCAATGGCCTCGCCACTTCGACAAAATACGACTTCTTTGTCCGTCCTATATGCGACGAGGCAGCCGACTGGACTATGGCCTCCTTCACCACTGCCGACCCATATTTCGACCTGCCTTTCCTCTGCTCGTTTAACGATGAGGCTCAAAACGGCAAGTGGAACTTCAGCAGCGGCAGCCATCAGAACGCTTGGTACATAGGCAACGCCCTCGGCAACAGCGACAACAGCTCGCTCTACATCTCGCAGGACGGCGGCGCAACCAATACCTACAACCGCGATGTTACCGGCATCAGCTATGCCTTCGTCAACCTCTCTCTCCCCGATACCGGCAACTACAACTACCGCTTCGACTGGCGCAGCAACGGACAGGCTGGCTACGACTTCCTTCGCGTCGCCCTTGCTCCCATCAGCTTTGCTCCCGAAGGCGGCACCTACGCTCCCAACGGATTCACATCGACCTCGCTCCCGCTCGAATGGATAGCCCTCGACGGCGGAAGCCAGTTGGTAGGCGACACCTCGCAATGGACTACTATCGAAAGCGAGGCACACATCACCTCGCCGGGCATCTATCGACTCATCTTCTGCTGGTACAACCACGCTATAGCTTTTGGGCACGACGACCCGGCAGCCATCGACAACGTCATCTTCCGCCACACCTCGTGCCAGACCCCGTCCAACCTGAACTGTACTGCCTACGACGACAGCATCTATGTCTCGTGGACCTCGAATGGCGACGAGACGGCATGGATCGTCTCCTGCCAGGACACTTCGATAGTGGCATACAACACCAACTGCATGCTTACAGGCCTCACCGCCAACACATCGTACACCGTCAGCGTACGCGCCTTCTGCTTCGTTGGCGACACCAGCATGGCGGTCACCACTCTTGTCCACACTACCTGCAACCCCATCGTGTTGCCCTATAGCGACAACTTCGACAGCTACACCACCTCGCAGGGTGACAACGGCTTCACAAGCTATCTGCCCAACTGCTGGCTCTACCAGATCCTCGGCAATGACGGCACCCGCAATCCACAACTCTACTACGGCTCCTCCAGTGCCAACAGCGGCAACTACAGCATGTTCATGGGCCGTGAGGCTTACCTCGCTCTGCCTCCCACTCCGCTGCCGCTCAACCGTGTGCAGGTCACCTTCTACCACAAAGTGAACAACTCTGACTTCGGCATCCAGATCGGCGTACTCGAAGGCAACACTTTCGTCCCGATAGCAACAATCAACGACCCTGAAGGACAATACGTATCGCATTCCGTATCGTTCCAGAACTACTCTGGCAGCAGCCGCATAATTGCCTTCCACAACATCAATCCCATGGACGGAATTGGCTCGCCCAACTTCATCGACGACCTCCTCATCGAAGAGCTGCCCGACTGCATGCCTGTCGCCAATATCGTCTCGCCTTCGCAGTCTACCACCAGCCTCAACATCGACTGGACCGATGTGACCACCGCCCTCGATTGGGAAATCGAATACGGACCTGCAGGCTTCACGCAAGGTGAGGGAATCACCATCACTACCACTTCGCACCCTGTGACCATCACTGGCCTCGACACGCTCTCCACCTACGACTTCTACGTGCGTGCTCACTGCAGCGACACCGGCTATAGCGACTGGAGCGCTCCCGTGCAGTTCAGCACTACTTTCTGCGAGGATGCCCTCAGCTTCTCGACAGGCAACGGCAACGGCACAAGTTACTATATGCCTGTAAGCACTTTCTTCGAATACTCGCTCACTGAGTTTATCATCGATTCCGCCGAACTCGCCGGCATCGGCAACATCTCGGCTATTGCATTCTTCTACAACCACACTGACACTCTCGACGTGAAAAACGACGTCACTATCTGGTTCCAGCCGACAAACCGCATCTCCTTCGGCAGCGTCAACAGCGTACTCTCTCTCGACACGACCATTGCCACACGCGTCTATAGTGGCCGACTCGACGCTACCAAGGGATGGAACTACTACAACTTCGAAAACGACTATGTCTGGAACGGCGTCAACAATATCTGTGTCTTCATGATCGACAACTCGGGTGCCTCGGCAACCTCGTCCTTCACCTTCCGCACCGCTTCGTGCAGCGGCAAGAAAACCATCAGCTACTGCAGCGCCATCTCGCAAATCAACCCCTACAACCCCGCATCGGGTTTCTCGGGTTCTCGCAACAACTACAATTCCCGTCCGGCTATGCAGCTTATCTCCTGCGGTGCTGCCAACTGCCCCGAACCCGTATCGCTCGTCGCAACGGCAGTGGACTACCAGAGCGCTACCTTAACATGGCGCGGCATGTCGACCTCCTACGAACTGGCCGTCAAAGAGGCCGATGCTGCCGACTGGCCCGAAGCAACAGAGGTGACCACGACCAACAACCTCGGTAGTTTCCAGATCAACAACCTCGAGGAACTGACCAACTATGACTTCCGCATTCGCCAACTCTGCGTCACCGGTGTGATGTCCGAATGGGCCGAAGGCTCTTTCTCAACGACCGCACGCCCCTGTCTCGCTCCTTCAACTCCGACAATTGTCAGTGTGGGATATGACCAGGTGACGCTCGACTGGTCTTCGACCAACCCGCAGTCGCAGTGGTACATCCGCCTCAATGACGGTGCGGGCTACCAGATTGTCACAGCCACTTCGCACCCCTTCACGCTAACGGGTCTGAACAACAACATTACCTATGCTGTCTCTGTTGCCGACAGCTGCATCAACAACGGCTTGATCTCTGACTTCAGCGAAGAGGTTTCCTTCACTACTCTCGAATGCCTCGCTGCCGACAACGTGACGGTGACTGAGGTGACGGCAACAACAGCACAACTGTCGTGGAACGGCAACGGCAACTCATATACCATTGAGTATGGTATAGGCAATTTCAGCCAGGGTACGGGTACCTCCATCAGCAACGTGAGCGGCAACAGTTACCTCCTCTCTGGTTTGGAAAGCGAAACAGAATACTCGGTGTATGTGCGTAGCGACTGTACCGCTCAGGAGCACAGCCAATGGAGCCAACGCCTCGTGTTCACTACCGGCACCGAAGGAATCGGCTCAGCATCACTCCAGCCTGCCGATGTAAGCCTTTATCCTAACCCTGCCAATGGCCACACTACATTGTGTCTGAACGGTATGGCTGGTGTCATAGAGGTCTCTCTCGTCGACCTTAGTGGCCGCACAGTATACCGCAACAGTATCAACGAATGTCAGGAGGGTTGCACTTTCCGTCTCGACCTCGGCTCGCTGATGCAGGGCGCATACTTCGTCCATGTTAAGGCCCAAAACTCTAACATAGTACGCAAACTGGTTGTTAAATAAAATGGTAAAAGAGAAGATTTTGCAGGCGTTCAGCCTGCAAAATCTCTTTAACACTTCGACTTTTCATTGGAATCCAAAATTGCCTTGAAGAGGCACATTCTTGATAACCTCGCACTCTCAGTGCGGGGTTATTTTGCATACACAACTCAATATGCCCGAGGCACTCGTTTTCAGTAGCAAGTTGACAAACCCTGTCTTTTAACCTTTAATCTTTTAACTTTAACCTATAAACTTTTTCCATTTAAAATTTTTTATGTATTTTTGTTGCTCGTTTACAAACGCATCAAACAACAATAAAATATTGTAATTATGTATACTAAGTTTCAAGAACACCTCAAGAAAGAGCTGGCCGACATCGAGGCCGCAGGTCTTTACAAACACGAACGCATCATAGAAAGCCCCCAGGGTGCAGAGATTATGGTAAAAGGCAAGAAGTGCCTCAACTTCTGTGCCAACAACTACCTTGGCCTCGCTGACAACCCCGAACTTATCGAGGCTGCCAAAAAGGGTATGGATGCACGTGGCTACGGCATGGCCTCTGTGCGCTTCATCTGTGGCTGCCAGGATCTGCACAAGCAGCTTGAAAAGAAAATCGCCGAGTTCTTCGGCACCGAGGACACCATCCTCTACGCTGCCTGCTTCGACGCCAACGGCGGTGTTTTCGAGCCTCTGCTGACAGAAGAGGACGCTATCATCAGCGATGCCCTCAACCACGCCTCAATCATCGACGGTGTCCGCCTCTGCAAGGCTCAGCGCTACCGCTACGCCAACGCTGACATGGCCGACCTCGAAGAGCAACTCAAGGCCGCTCAGAAGAACCGCTTCCGCATCATCGTCACCGACGGTGTTTTCTCGATGGACGGCAACGTCTGCCCGCTCGACAAGATCTACGAGCTGGCCAACAAGTACGACGCCATGGTGATGGTGGACGAGAGCCACTCGGCCGGCGTGGTCGGCAAGACGGGCCGCGGCGTCACCGAGCGCTACAACCTGCGCGGCAAGATTGAGATCCTCACCGGCACCCTCGGCAAGGCCTTCGGCGGCGCCATGGGCGGTTTCACCACCGGCAAGAAGGAAATCATCGACATGCTGCGTCAGCGCAGCCGTCCCTACCTCTTCTCCAACTCGATGGCTCCCGGCCTCGTGGCCGCCGGCATCCGCATGTTCGAGATGATGAGCGAGACCAACGCCCTGCAGGACAAGCTGCACGAGAACACCGACTACTTCCTGCGCCGCATGAAGGAAGAAGGCTTCGACTGCAAGCCCTCGGAGAGCGCCATCTGCGCCGTCATGATCTACGACGCCGCCAAGAGTCAGCAGTACGCTGCCAAGATGCAGGAAGAAGGCATCTTCGTCACCGGCTTCTACTATCCCGTCGTGCCGAAAGGCCAGGCCCGCATCCGCGTCCAGATCAGCGCTGCCCACGAGCACGAGCACCTCGACAAGTGCATCGAGGCCTTCAAGAAGGTCCGCAAGGAAATTGAAGGCTAAATGGCATATCTTTTCTGTCGGCGAATGAAGCGAATTCCGCGAAGGTTTCGTCGACAAGGATAGGCACAAACGAAGAGAGGGAGTTCAATCAGGAACTCCCTCTCTTTTTTGTTAAAATCCCTCAATGAGGTTTTTTTCGAGTACAATATCGATTACGCCGGCGATTGTTTTTTGTGTATTGTTTTGCGGATTGCAAATCCTTATATCAAGTGGCGTAGGATTACAAATCCGCCGCAACGGAAGTCCAGATGGGCTCACTTTTGTTGCATTCAAAAAAATATTATGCTGTATTAAATAAAACGTGTAACTTCGCAAAACGAAATTGTAGACAGATAGTGTTTATGAGCAAGTATGAAATACCTTTTCTTACGGCTGCGGTGCAGGCTTTTGGGCAACGCTGTGCGATGTCCCGACAGGCTGCTTTTAACTATCTGCACAAGTACAAAGGACTGGCATTCCTGATAGAGTTTTACGATGTGGAACACCTTCAGTCGATGGATGATACGGTCGATGATTTGCTTGTTGTCTGTCAAAAGAATGGAGGC
>CAMOFI010000002.1 GCA_946613135.1 uncultured Bacteroidales bacterium | reverse complement strand
CGACCGCTGGTTCCTTGACCGCATCTGCACCCACATCCTCGCCTTTGAGGGCGACTCGCAGGTCTACTTCTTCGAAGGCAGCTACTCCGAATACGAGGAAAATCGCCGCAAGCGCCTCGGCGACGACACACCCCACCGCTTCCACTATAAAAAACTGCAATAAACTATTTTAGACAGGAATTATCAGCTTTTTAAACAGCAATAATTATTTTTTAAACAGCAATAATTATTTTTTTTAACAGCAATTACCAGCAATTAATCAGCAATTATCAGCAATTTCTTTTTACAGCAATTAATCAGCAATTTTTATTAACATCATTTTACTATATTTATGAAAGATTTGAGTACATACAAGGATTTAGTGTACAAAATAATTGGTGCTGCGATGAACGTGCATAACGAGCTGGGGTATGGATTGTTGGAGGCTGTATATAATGAGGCTTTGCATATAGAGTTGCTTGATATGGGCATTGAAAACGAATCCGAGAAACTGCTTGAATGTTATTATAAAGGTCGCAAACTCAACAAGTTCTATAGGATGGACATCGTTGCCGACGATATAATCATTGAACTTAAGGCTGTAGACCAAATTATGCCAGAGCATCGCTCTCAACTGTTCAACTACCTTAGACTTACAAAAAAGAGTATCGGTCTATTGTTGAATTTTGGACAAGAGAGTCTATATGGTGAGCGTTATTATTTTGACACTCAAAATAATGAATGCATCTTACTGAACAAATCACTAAAACAATTTTATGAATAATTCAATTGCTGACAATTGCCGTCCAATTGCTGTTATAATAAAACAGACAATTGCTGATAATTGCTGATTAATTGCTGGTATAATAAAACAGACAATTGCTGATAATTGCTGTCCAATTGCTGGTAATTGCTGTTTAAAAAACATAATTGCTGTTTTTAAAAAGATAATAGATTTAAAAAAACTGACAATTGCCGTTTTAACATTAAAGCTTGCGGCAGCAGGCCAAACAGTAACGATTATTATGAAAAAAATCTTTTGCGTCTTATTCTTGTTTCCCTGTCTGATGTATGCGCAGCACACGCGCCAAGGGCTCACACAACCCGACTACGACACCTACAACCTGCGGGCGTGGCCACGGCAAATCACTGTCGTACAGAAATATGATGGCGGTAACGACAACAACTTCCAGGAGACCTACCTGTTCGACTCGACAGGGCACCTCAAGGAGTACCGCAAACGCGGCTTCGGTGGCGAACGCACGACGCGATATCCATTGACGCTGAGTGATATAAGCCAGAACAAGCAATACACCTTCGACTACGACGGCGACGTTATCGAGTTGCGCCAGTACGACCTTCGCAAGCGTCTGATTTCGTCGACGCACTGCATCTATGCCGAAGGCGGCAACCTGGCAATGAGCATCGAGTACACCTACCACCCCGACAGCACCGTCGTCACGAAACGTACCGTCAGCACTTATGACAAAAAAGAACGTCTGGCCTCCATCGAGCAGTATACCGCCGACGAGCTGCTGCTCTGGACTGAGCGGCGCAAATATGACAAAAAGGGCAACCTGAAAAAGCGCACCCAGACCTTCTACAACGACGACGAGGTGACCATAACCACCGAAATGCGCACATACACATACGACCGCCGCGGCAACTGGACCCACTGCCGCTACTCGCTCAACGGCCAGCCGATGTACACCATCGAGCGCACCATCGAATATTACGGCCAGCCTTGACCCCGTCGCACTCTGCCGACAAAAAGCGACATGCATTTTATGCCGTAACAGCTTGTTATTGTCTTCGGTAACTCCATTGTTGAAAAAAAACGCTTTTCGGGCCCTTTCAAAAGCGTTTTTTTTGTGTATTTTTACAACCTCTAATGCTCACCTTAAAACAAGTATAGTATGCCTTATTTCACCCACTTACATGTACACTCGCATTACTCTATTCTTGATGGAATGTCGAAAGTGCCCGACTTGATAAAAAAATGCAAAAAGAACGGGATGAATGCCATGGCCCTTACGGATCATGGCAATATGTTCGGTATAAAGGAGTTGGTGGATACTGTAAATAAGGAGAATAAAGACAAGACGGAGAGAATTAAAGAGTTGAAGAAGTTTGTTGGGGAGATGAGCAAACCGGCAAAGGCATTTAAGTATTTTGAGAAAAAAGACCAAGAGGAGGAGCTGAGGCGGCAGCAGGCGGAAAAGGAACAGGCAGAGCAGGCAGCGGTGGAGAGCCAAGTGCCAGAACCACAAGAAGAGAGAAAACAGACTGAGACAGAGCCCACCGAGGAAGATCTGGCTGCTATAGAACACCGCAGGCTGGAGGCTATCGAAGACAGCAATAGGGAGATTGAAAGTCTGAATGCGTCGCTGTTCAAGCCGATAATCGGCATAGAGGCCTATTGTGCACACCGCACACTTTATGACAAAGACGCCAATGTGAAGGAGCGAGACCCGGAAACGGGCAGGGAACGTATTACCGACCGTAGCGGATGGCACCTTATATTGCTTGCAAAAAACAAGCAGGGATATAAAAATCTATGCAAACTCAGTTCGATAGCATTCACCGACGGTTTTTTCTACAATCCGCGTATAGACCATAAAGTGCTGGAACAGTACCACGAAGGTATCATTTGCTGTTCAGCATGTATTGGTGGCGAAATTCCTCAGAAAATCATGAAGAATGATATTGAGGGTGCAGAAGAGGCTGTCAGGTGGTTCAAGAACCTGTTTGGCGACGATTTTTACCTCGAGTTGCAGCGCCACAAGACAGACAAACCCAATGCTGCCTACGACACGTACGAAAAACAGGTGAAAGTGAATGCATATCTTGTCCAATTCGCCGAAAAATACCATATCAAACTGGTTGCCACCAACGATGTGCATTTTGTAGAGGAAGAACATGGCGAGGCCCACGACCGTCTGATATGTCTTAGTACAGGCAAAGACTTTGACGATCCGGACCGCATGCATTATACCAAACAGGAGTGGCTTAAGTCGCCTGACGAGATGGCCGCAATTTTTGCCGATATCCCTGAAGCCCTTGAGAATACGCGTGAGATTGCCGACAAAGTGGAATTCTACAGTATCGACAGCGACCCTATCATGCCTATGTTCGACATACCGGCCTCGTTCGGGAGCGAGGAGGAGTACCGCAGCAGGATTACGGAACAGGAGTTGTTTGACGAATTTACACGTAACGAAAAAGGCGAAGTTGTGCTTGACCAGAAAAAGGCTGAAGACAAAATCCACAAGCTTGGAGGTTACGACAAATTGTACCGCATAAAGTTCGAGGCCGACTATCTGTCAAAACTGGTGTGGGAGGGTGCCCACAAACGATATGGAGATGAGCTGACAGAAGAACAGATAGAGCGCATTACTTTTGAACTGCATACTATCAAGACGATGGGCTTCCCAGGCTACTTCCTCATAGTGGCAGACTATATACGTGGAGCTCGCGAAGAACTCGGCGTAAGCGTCGGACCAGGACGTGGCTCGGCAGCAGGAAGTGTTGTGGCCTATTGTTTGTGGATCACGGATATAGATCCTCTGAAATATGATCTCCTGTTTGAGCGATTCCTCAATCCTGACCGTATCTCGTTGCCCGATATCGATGTCGACTTCGACGATGCAGGACGCGGCAAGGTTCTGGATTGGATTACTGAGAAATACGGCAAGGAAAAGGTGGCGCATATCATAACCTATGGCACAATGGCCAGCAAGTCGAGCATTGCCGACGTCGGGCGAGTGCAGAAGGTGCCGTTAGGTGTCGTCAACCAGATTAAAAGCTATATACCTGATCGTGGATTCCCAGAAAACATCAAAGACGAAAAAGGAAAATCTCCCAAGGTGAACCTCAAGAACTGCTACAAGTATGTGCCTGAACTGCGCAATATTATGGAATCGCCAGATTCTGAAAAGTTCATGGATGTGCCATGCAGCGAGATAAAATCGATGCTTACTTATGCCGAGGAGCTTGAGGACACCAACCGGCAAACAGGCATTCACGCATGTGGAGTCATAATAGGAGCTGACGACCTGACCAAGTTTGCACCTATGTGCACCATTAAAGATAAGGATACGGGTGAGGATGTGCTTGTTACGCAATATGATGGGCATGTGATTGAAACCGTTGGCCTTATCAAGATGGACTTCCTGGGACTTAAGAACCTTACAATCATCAAAGATGCCCTGAGAAACATCAAGAAACGCACTGGCGAGGATGTGGATATAGACCATATCCCTATCGATGACGAGCTGACCTATAAACTATTCTGCGAAGGCAACACTGTTGGAACGTTCCAGTTTGAATCGGCAGGCATGCAGAAGTATCTGCGCGAATTGCAGCCGCATGTGTTTGAGGACTTGATAGCTATGAATGCCCTTTACCGTCCGGGCCCTATGGACTATATCCCCGACTTTATCGAGCGCAAGCAAGGGCGCAAGCCGGTAGAATACGACATACCGTGTATGGAGAAGTACCTGAAAGACACGTATGGCATTACGGTCTATCAGGAGCAGGTGATGCTTTTGTCGCGTCAGTTGGCCAATTTTACGCGCGGACAGAGCGACACGCTGCGTAAGGCTATGGGTAAGAAGCAGATAGAGAAGATGAACGAGTTGGAGGTGCTCTTTTACGAAGGAGGTGAGAAGAACGGACATCCAAAAGAGAAACTGCAAAAGATATGGGAAGATTGGAAGAAATTTGCCTCGTATGCTTTCAACAAGTCTCATGCTACATGCTATTCGTGGGTGGCTTATCAAACGGCTTATCTAAAAGCACATTATCCTGCAGAATACATGGCTGCGGTTATGACGTCGTCGCTCAGCGACATCACGCGCGTTACGGAACTTATGGAGGACTGCCGCAGGAACAAGATTGAAATTCTTGCGCCAAGTGTGAACGAGTCGGACATCAATTTTTCTGTCAACGAACATGGACAGATACGTTTCGGACTCAGTGCCATAAAAGGAATGGGCGAGGCTGCGGCACAGGTTATCATTGACGAGAGAGAAAAGAATGGACCTTACGAGGATATCTTTAACATGCTTGACAGAATAGATATGAGGACGGTGAACAGGAAAAACCTTGAGGTGCTGGTGAAATCGGGTGCGCTGGACCAGCTGAAAGGAATGCATAGGGCCCAGTATATGCACCGTGACGTGTCAAGCGAAAATGCTCCTACATTTCTTGAAAAGCTTATCAGGTGGCAGACTCACAAGCGCGAGGCGGCAGGCAGCGGGCAGTTCGATATGTTTGCCAGCGTAGAGGAACTGAAGACCGAATCGTTACCCACCATACCGGAATGCGAACCGTGGACAAGCCTTGAGCAATGCAACTACGAGAAAGAGGTGGTAGGATTCTACCTTACGGGGCATCCCCTGAACGACTATCGTGACGAGATGTATAACTATGCAACAATCAGCGTTGTGCAACTCAATGACCTGGAATCCTTGCTGGCTCGGCGTGAGGTCCGTTTTGGCGGTATTGTCACTGATGCTTTTTCCGGAATATCGCCCAAAAACGGCGATCCATATGGAAGCATGACCATCGAGGACTATCAAGGCTCTTACCAACTGCGGTTATATGGACAGGACTGCTTGAAATACAGAAGCTTCTTTGTCAAGGGACTTTTTGTTTTTGTCCAGGCCGACATAGTGCAGAATGTTTTCAAGAAGGGCGATGAGTTGACAAAATCGAAACCGAGAATAAAAATTTCGAAGATGATGCTCCTCAAAGATGTGATGGAGTCTTATACCAAGTCTATGAACTTCCACATCAATATAGAAGATCTGACGGAAGATTTCTGCAAGAAGCTGAAAAAATATGCTCGCCAGAACAAAGGGAGTGTACAACTGACGGTCAATGTCGACGACCGGACACACAATATGTCGCTGTTTATGTCGTCGGGCGAAATGAATGTGGAGCCAAAAATGTTTGCTAAAGTGCTGGCAGGAATGCCAGAGGTAAAGAATGTGACTTTTAACGGGAAATGATAAAAGAACCGAAATTATACACACCTGTATCTGTCGACAAGGCTTTTTTTTCGATAGGGCAAGACGACAAGCTGATGCTTCTCGGCTCGTGTTTCACCGAAAAAATGGGGACAAGATTGAACTCTCTTGGCTTTTCGGTGAATGTGAATCCTTTCGGAGTTTTGTACAATCCTCTTTCGATGGCTTTGGCGCTGCAGAAATGTTTGGACAACGAGCCTGTTGTTGAGGAAGACCTTGTGTTTCATGATGGACTGTGGCACTCATGGCTGCATCATGGCGCTTTTTCGCATGCCGATAGGCAACAGTGTCTGCATCAATGTAATAGCGCAATTGGCAATGCCCACGCCTTTCTTTCGTCGTGCAACACAATAATCCTTACCTTCGGTTCGGCATGGTTGTATAGAATTGCTTCTGACAGGTTCGGCACAAAGTATTGCGATGCTGTTGTAGCCAATTGCCACAAGATTCCGGCATCATGTTTCCGTCTGGATATGGCCAGCGTTGATGATGTAGTGTCGGTATGGCAGCCACTGTGCGAAAGACTGCTCAACGAGGGACGTCGCATTATATTTACGGTGAGTCCGGTACGGCATGGTGCTTACGGTGCTCACGGCAACCAGATAGGAAAGGCAGTATTGCTGCTGTCTATAGAGCACCTGATGAGAACGATGGAAATGCACAAGTTGCAGATGAATTATTTTCCATCGTACGAAATATTAATGGACGAGCTCCGAGACTACAGATTCTATGCAGACGATTTGTTGCACCCTTCAGGTATGGCAGAGCAAATTATCTGGCAACGATTCCAGTCGGCGCTTATGTCGCCACAAACCATAGCCTACTGTGAACAAAGAGACAAAGAAAACCGTCGTGCTGCTCATCGCCAACTGCACAATAGTGTTGACTCATAGAGAGATGGGTGGAACCCTTTAGTTTGATTAAGATAATATATTTGATTCAATAAACAATTATGAAAAAAAACATTGCATTAGTAATGGGAGGTTTTTCCGGAGAGCATCAGATTTCAATCAACAGTGGATGCCAAGTCTACGACTCTCTGGATAAAAACAAGTATAATGTATATAAAATTGTCGTCGGCGATATTGTCGATGGCAAGATAGACACACAGCAGTGGTACTGGCTCGGTGACGATGGTAGTCGCCGTCCGGTCGACCGTGCCGATTTTACAGTTACCGACAATGGCCACAAGGTCTGCTTTGACCTTGCGTTCATCATCATACATGGCAACCCTGGCGAAAATGGCGTGATGCAGGGCTATTTTGATCTGCTTGGCGTAAAGTATACCACCTGTGGATTTTACACTTCTGCACTTACGTTCAACAAGGGTTATTGCAATGCTGTGGTACGCAGCTATCACATCGTAAAAGTCGCCAAATCCAGACTTTATTACAAAGGCCAACATGTTGATATAGATGATATATCTAAACGTCTTGGCTTTCCCGTGTTTGTCAAGCCCGCATCTGGAGGCAGCAGTGTGGCCACTACAAAGGTCAAAAGGGTAGAAGACCTTATGGCCGCTGTTGAAGAGGCTTTTACAGAAGACGATGCTGTGCTGATTGAAGAGTTTGTACAAGGCCGAGAGTTTGACTGTGGTGTCATGAAGATCAAGGGTAAGAAATATGTATTTCCTATTACCGAAATAATTCCGTTGGGAGGTCATGAGTTTTTCGACTATGCAGCCAAATATGATGGCTTCTCGAATGAGGTTACTCCTGCCGATGTCGATCCGAAAGTGGCCAGCGAGATACAGGAAGTGTCGGCCAAGCTGTACGACCGTCTCAATTGCCGCGGCGTGGTACGTTTTGATTATATATATAATGAAGAACGTCAGCGCCTTACTTTCCTTGAGGTGAACACTATTCCTGGCCAAAGTGCCGAAAGTATAGTGCCCAAACAAGCTCGTGCTATGGGGATTACAACGGCACAGTTGTATGAGATGGTCATAGAGGATGCCCTTGAAGCATAGGAAAAGTACGTGCCCCTTCGAGTAAAGGCAAGACTGCGAAGTCTTGCATGTGATAAGATAATAATTATAATGAAAAGGATACAATGGATAACGAAATATTGAAGTCTTTACGTGAGCGCCGCAGTGTGCGTTCGTTCAAACCGGACCAGATAACCGACGAAGAGCTGAAAGCCGTGCTTGAGGCAGGTACATATGCCCCGACAGGGAAAAACCTACAGGATCCGTGGATAGTGGCAGTACAGAACAGGGACATCGTCAATCAGTTGGTGAAAATGAACTCGATGTTTACCGACCAGGAGGGTAACCCATATTATGATTCTCCAACCATCATTCTGGTATTCTGTTCCAAACCCGAAGTGTGGCCTAACGGTTTTGCCGATGGAACGTTAGTGCTGGGTAATATGATGAATGCCGCTCATGCCATAGGTCTCGGGTCGTGCTGGATAAACCGAGAGCGCCAGATGTTCGATACCGACGAGGGTCGCGAACTGATGGCACGTCTTGGACTGCCAGAAGGTTTGATGGGCGTCGGTGCATTGGTATTGGGCTATCCTGCCAAGCCGTTGCCTGCAGCCCGTCCGCGTAAGCAGAACTATTATCGTGTCGTGAAATGAGTGCTACGGTTGACCCGGCAACAGCGCGTATGCTGCGCGATTATGCCGCAAAATACGAGACGGAAGACTTCCTTGTCGGTGATCCCTCATACTGGATGCATCAGGTCGAAGGCGTAGAAAACCAAGAGGCTATGGCCTTTGTGGCATCAGTGCTAAGCTACGGCAGCCGCAAGCAGTTTATGCCAAAAATCGGCCAACTGCTGGAATGGAGCGGTGGAGCGATGGATTCGTGGCTGCGCAGCGGCGAGTATCTCAGCAGGTTCAGTATCGACGACACTGGCTGTTATTATCGCTTGTACGATTATGGGTGCATGTGCCGCTTTCTTGATGCATACAGAAGATTGATGGAACGATACGGCACGTTAGGGGAATATGTCAAATTGCATGCTTCTGACGGATTCCATGCCGTTGAGTCGATAAGCACTTATTTCTCCAGTTGCGGCGTAAGTGTTGTTGTTCCCAAGGATGTATCGTCGGCATGTAAACGTCTTTGCATGTTCCTAAGGTGGATGGTGCGCGACAATTCGCCTGTCGATTTGGGGCTATGGCGGACCTTTATCGACAAGCGCACATTGATAATGCCGTTGGATACGCATGTGGTAGGGCAGTCTGTCAGACTTGGTCTTCTGTCAAGCCGTGCGGCAACGATGAGCGCGGCACGCCGTTTGACGGCTATATTAGGAACGGTTTTCCCAGACGACCCGTTGCGTGGCGATTTCGCTCTGTTCGGTTATGGTGTCATGGAGGAAAAGTGAAAAATATTTGATGGTCTAATTGTTTTGTACTAAATATATTAATATGTATAACGTCAGGTGAAACCGATTTTTTTTACAATTGGTTGTTGATAATTCGGAAAAATGTAGTAATTTAGCATTGCGAAAGGATTGGATTCCTGATGTTGAAAAAGTGAAATAAATAATTAAAAATTAGTAATATGGAAGCAAAAAAATCGCCTAAGGCAGACCTTGAAAAAAAGAAAGGACTGTTCATTGAAATAGGATTGGTTACAATCCTGGCTCTTGTGCTTGTAGCTTTCAACCTCAGAAGCTCTGACAAGAGCGATAGTGGACTGGCAATAACTATGGTCAGTGAAGAAATGGAGGAGGAAATTCTCCAGACTCAGGAAGAACAGGAACAACCGCCAGAACCAGAGCCTGAACAACCGGAACCAGAAGTCACAACGGAACTTGAAGTTGTCGACAACGATGCAGAAATCGAAAATGAGCTCGGTATCGTCGATGCCGGCGACAACGCTAACAAGCAACAGGAAGATGTAGTGATTTCTGATGTGGGAACTGAGGAGCTCGTCGAAGAAGAGCAAATCTTCGTATTCGTCGAAGAGCAGCCGTCCTATCCTGGTGGTGAAGAAGCTCTCTATGAATATCTCGGCAAGAGCATCCAGTATCCTGACATCGCACGCGACAACAACATCACAGGAACGGTGGTTATCAAATTCGTCGTTGAGAAGGATGGTAGTATTACCAAGGCTTCTATCCTCCGCGAAATTGGTGGTGGATGCGGCAAGGAGGCTCTCCGTGTGGTTAATGCAATGCCAAAGTGGAAACCTGGCAAGCAGAGCGGTAAAGCCGTACGTACTGAGTTTACACTCCCCGTGCAGTTCATCCTTAACTAATAATCACTGCAAAATAAAGATAAAGGCGGACTCAACTGTTCGCCTTTTTTGCGTTATGATTCCTTGGTGTGATACGTGTTATGGAGTTCGTCAGACTATACTAAGTGACTATGGTGTTCTCCAGCAGTGATGCGGCCATACGCGTCCTTCAAGAGTCGTCACAATATTCATGACTTATGAGGAGATGTTTATAGAGACGGCAAAGTTGTTTAAATTTTAAAAATACAGTTTCTTGATTTCTGTTAATAATCTTTCGGTACAGTTCACAGGAGTCAATTTGTTTGACGATGTGACTTTCAACATAAACGATCGTGACCGTATAGGTCTGGTGGGTAAAAACGGAGCAGGCAAGTCTACGTTGTTGAAAATACTTTGTGGTGTACAAGAGCCTGAAACGGGCACAATAGTTATTGCTTCGGGTCAGACTGTTGGATATTTGCCTCAGGAATTGGTCCCGGATAGTGTGGGCACCGTACTTGAGGAGACGATGACAGCCTTCGAACAGATAGATTCGATGGAGCGGCTGCAGGAACAGTTGACGGCCGAGGTCGCTGAGCGTGTCGATTACGAATCGGCAGAGTATGGTCGCCTTCTTTCGAGGCTGCACGACGTGACTGAACAGATTTCTATGCTGGGCGGTGTCAACCGCCAGGAAAAAGCAGAAAAAATATTGCTTGGCTTAGGATTCCGCCACAGCGACTTCGGTCGCCTCGTGGCCGAGTTCAGCGGCGGATGGCAGATGCGTGTCGAACTGGCCAAATTGCTTCTTAAACAGCCGGACTTCTTGCTCCTCGACGAACCAACGAATCATCTTGATATTGAATCGATTCAATGGCTTGAGAACTATCTGTCTACATATATGGGGGCAGTGGTGCTGGTTTCGCACGACCGTACATTTCTCGACAATATCACTAAGCGTACGATCGAAATCACTGCAGGCAAGATATATGATTACAAGGCGTCCTATTCTGAATATGTGGTCATGATGCAGCAGCGCCGGGCATCGCAGATGGCGCAACTGACCAGCCAGCAGCGTCAGGTTGCACAGATAGAGGCATTCATTGAAAGGTTCAGGTATAAAGCGACAAAGTCGAAGCAGGTGCAGTCGCGTATCAAAATGCTGGAAAAAATGGATATGGTCACTGTTGACGAAGTGTCGTCAGAGAGTATACACTTTCAGTTCCCTCCGGCACCGCATAGTGGCAAAATTGTCTTAGAGGCGTCACATCTGGGAAAAGCGTATGCCGACAATCAAGTGTTTGACAACGTTGATTTCTTGATTACATCAGGATCAAGACTCGCTTTTGTCGGTCGTAACGGAGAGGGTAAGTCTACACTTGCAAAAATCATTGTCGGCGAGATAAGTGACTATACTGGGAGCTTCAAGGTCGGTCATCAGGTACAGATCGGTTACTATGCCCAAAACCAGGCTGCAATGCTGGATGGAGAAAAAACTGTTTTCCAGACCATTGATGACGCCGCTACGGGAGACATACGACCCAAGATAAGGAATATTCTTGGCTCTTTTTTGTTCGACAATGATGATATAGACAAGAAAGTCAAGGTGCTGTCGGGTGGCGAAAAGGCACGTCTGGCACTCGCAAAGTTGCTGCTTACTCCAAGCAACCTGTTGGTGCTCGACGAGCCAACCAACCACCTTGACATGGACTCGAAGGATGTGCTGAAAAATGCTCTGCTACAATATAAAGGCACCCTGATAGTCGTTTCTCACGACCGAGACTTTCTTCAGGGTTTGACAGACTCGTTGTTCGAGTTCCGCGGTGGCGGAGTACACGAATTCAAGGGTGATGTCTTCGAGTTTCTTGAGTCAAAAAAACTTGACCATCTCAAAGAGCTCGAGGCGGTAAGAAAGCAGAAACAAGAAGATCAGGCTGAACATGCAGTTTCGCAGAACAAGCTGAAGTACCAACAGTCGAAAGAACGAGAAAGAGAATTGCGTAAACTAAGAAGTGCGGTGGAAAAAATAGAACAGGAAATTGCCTCTATCGAGGATGCCATCGCTGCAAAGGAGGAGTTGCTTGCGTCAGGAAATGATGTTGCTTCGGATCCTGGATTCTATGCAGATTACCAAAAACTCAAGGATAGCCTTGAGGAACGTATGACTGCTTGGGAAGATGCGACAGTGGCATTGGAAATGTATGAGAAGGAGTAGCGTTATTGTTTGTATATGGCTAAACACAACGACATAGGCATTGACGGGGAGGCTATGGCCCGTCGCTTATTGGAGGAAAAGGATTACTTGATTCTTGAAACAAACTGGAGAGTCGGTCACAACGAGGCCGACATAATAGCCTACAAGGATGGAAGGATTGTCTTTGTTGAGGTGAAGACCCGTTCGAGCGAGGACTATGGCGAGCCAGAAAGTTTTGTCGATGCCCGAAAGAGAAAGTCGTACATCCGTTTGGCAAATGACTATGTGCTGCAGAAAAACAGGCTTGAGGAAGTCCGTTTCGATATTATATCTATTGTCGTTGGAAACGACGGTGTGAAAATCAAACATATAGAGGATGCATTCACCACTGTTGTCTGATTTTTGTGCGGAGTTTGTTTATTTCACAATTATCTCGTCGGTGAAAATCCACGCCGGCTGTCCTGTGGCGCGATGCCAGGACGGGATTTGCGGCAGAGGAATGGCCACAACGCGCAGGTAACTGGCTTTAGTGGGTTTGTCCAAGTCGGTGTTGAATGTTTTTATCATTGGCGTGGCCAGGATTTCAGGGTTTTCGGGCGTGTGGTGTCCGACGAGCCGCCAGTTCTTCTTGTCGTTAGATATATAGTAATCGATCTGTTGCGGCAGGAAAATCCACGACAGCGGATAGAAATAGAAGTCCATACTGATGTGTTTCACCGTGTCGGTGGCACCGAGCGAAATGATAGCGTCGAGCGTGTCGCCGTAAAAGCCCAGCCAATAATCGCGATAGTCGAGGATGCCGCCGGCTCCGTCGGTGAGGTCCTGACCACCTTCATTGGTGTAGGGTTCCGTGGGCGGCTTGCGCAATTCGACCGGGCGGAAATAGCTGTTGCTGTAGCTGAACGTTTTTTCGATATAGCGCGCTATCAGTTCACGGTACTGGTCGGGCGAGATGCCCATCTCCATCATCTGGCTGACCCCGAAGCGGTTAAGGTCGTCAACCATCCGGTTGAGCATTGAATACATCTGTCTGACTTTGTCAAGCTTGTCCCCTTCGGGGAATAGTTCCTCATAGAAAGCGCCTCCTGCAGCAAGTTCGACGGTGGCAAAATCGAGCGAAAGCTCGAAGAAACGCAGCCGTTGGTGTATTATACTATCCGTTACAGCGGCATAGGCCAGTGCCATCATTTTGCGATACTGGTCCATATATTTCGGTGCCAGATAGCCCTCGCAAGCGTCGATGGCAAACCCGTAGATATTGAGCCGTTGTCCGGAGGTTGCGACGATGCTGGTCATGGTGTCGATGATGCTCTTGACATATTGCCCGGCATTGCCGTAGTATCCGTTGCAGAAATCGTTGAGGATTGAGTCGGCGTCGAGGTCGGGGTTCCACATGAGTTTGGCCGTGAGGTAGCAGCGGATGTCCATCCACGAGGTGATGTTTTTTTCGCCAGTGGCCTGTTCGAACATCATCTTCACCCCGTGGTCGCGGAAAAAGCGCAGGTTAGGTTGCAGAACGTGCAGGTTCGGGAATGGGTCCCAGAAATTGCGGAACTGGACAATATAGTCCCACATGAATATGTTGTCGGAAATCTTCTGCCAGTTTCGCATGTCGTTGCAGAACGCGGATTCGGCGGGGTTCGTTTCGAGCGGTAGTTCGCGTCCGCATTCGATGGAGCAGAACATTATGTTGACGTTGCTGTCGGGATGGACCTTCAGCCCTTGCGGAGCCTGTCGGGTGAATTGGTAGGCGAGTGTGGAGATGGTCTTGTCTGGAAATCGTCGAGCCACTTGGTTGACGAAATGCAGCAGTGTTCCTGTCGGGCCACCGTAGAGGCTGTCCAATTTGAGACACTCGCTGCACTGGCAGACGTTGTAGTTGTCGTTGTTCGAGACCGACCATATCTTGGCCTGCGGATTCTGGTCGACCATTTTCTGGAGGTTGCGGCAGAGGGTGTCGAGCACGTAGTGGTTGGCGAGACAGAGCTGTCCGTCGCGCACACGCTGTCCGTTGCGCATCGAGAACCATTCGGGATGGGAGTCGAAGTAGCGTTCGTGCGGGATAAGGTTTTTGAAAGTGTGGACAAACATGCCCCAGTCGCGGTTCAGGTCTTCGCGCGTGTGCAGCCGGTGCCAGTTGGCATACAGGCGACTGTTGTTGGGGTAATAGTAGAGGACTTCCCTGTAGTCGAATGCTGGTTCTTCACTTAGGACGGTGTCTGACGGAATCGAAAAGTTGGTCAGGTCGGTTGTGACTAATGCATCAGGGCTGTAAAGACGATAGCCGCAATAGCGTTCAAGGAAATCGTATACGGCATAAAGCGTTCCTTTTTCTCCATTTCCTCCGATGGCAAAAAAGTTTCCGTCGCCGAGCATGAAGTATCCGTCGTTATGCATCTTCTCGTTACTGGCGCTATGTGATTCGCCGATGTATATGCTGCCCCGTGTCGGAGTTTCGTCGTGCCGTGAGACAATATAGACATTCAACCCTCCTTTTTTAAGCATGCTCTGTAGCTGTGTCGCAGCGTAAATGTCTGTTGCATACCTGTCGGTGCCGACGACTATACGTTTAGGTGTTGTTTGAGAATAAAGGTTTGCAGCGAACATCGATGCGGCAAGGCATAAGAGACAAAGCTTTTTCATCGGAGTGGAGTTGTGAGTGTCTTTGTTTTTGCGAAAGTGTGGACTGGTTGCAAGGGGAAGGCGTCTTGGCAGTTCTCAGCAGTGGCTGCCAGCTGCAAAGCCGGTGGTGAAGGCAAGCTGGAGGTTGTATCCGCCAGTGTCGGCATCGAGGTCTAACACTTCGCCGACAATGAATAGGCCATTCACTATTTTCGATTCCATGGTTTTAGGGTTCACCTCTTTCAGGTTCACTCCGCCTTGTGTAACGATGGCTTCTTCGAAAGAGCCTGTGCCTGTCAGTGTGAAAGAGAAATCTTTGAGGAAATGCAGCAGTCTGTGCCGTTCGTCTCCGTTAATCTGGTTAAGCCGTTTGTAGTATTCGATGTGAAGGTTTTTAAGAGCGAGAGGAATCAGCTCGGCAGGCAGCCAGAGTCGAAGGGCATCGTGGAACAGGCGTGTTCCGTTGGCATTCAGATCTGCAATGAGTCGCTTGTCGAGGGTGGAGGCTTCTATGGCGGGCTTGAAGTCGAGATGGGCTACAACGGCAATGCCATCATGTAAGGGTTTTGTTGCCCATCGGCTGGCTGATAGTACTATGGGCCCTGCTATGCCGTGGTCGGTGAAGGTCATTTCACCAAAGTGTTCGCTTAGTTTCTTTCCGTCTTGGTAGGTCAATGTCAGTCGCACATTTTTCAATACGAAGCCGACAAGATCCTCCGGAATCTGTATGTCGCTGTCGAGGTGTACTAGGGCCGGGTATCGAGGGGTGACGGTATGCCCAGCCTCAATTGCAAAGCGGTATCCGTCGCCAGTAGAGCCTGTAAGGGGGTAGCTCATGCCGCCGGTGGCGATGATTACACTGTCGCCACTCATTGTGGAACCATCGGCTAAGCATACGCCTTTGACAGCATTGTCGTCGATTATGAGCGATTTGACGCGGGTGTTTTTCAGTATTTTTACGTTGTGCATATTCTCAAGAGGTTGTACAAGACCCAAGAATATGTCAAGCGATTTTCCGCTGCGAGGATATACGCGGCAACCTCGTTCTACGACCAAAGGAACGCCCAGTTTTTCGAAGAAATCCATCAACTGGGTGTTGAACATCTGTGAGAAGGAGTTACGCATAAAACGAGGGTCTGATCCTACATGGGTCAGAAACTCTTTGAGTGTCGAGGTGTTGGTGAGGTTGCAACGCCCTTTGCCGGTAATGCGTAGTTTGAGGCCGGGCTGTGCCATCTTTTCAATCAAGATGACATTCTTGCCTCGCATTGCGGCGGCATGGGCGGCCATCATGCCGGCAGCACCGGCACCGATGATGATGACGTTGTTTTCCATAATTGTTCGCGTGTCAGCGTGCTATGTCGCCTATGTCTTCTGGGTGCAGGCACAGTACGGGTATCTGCGAATGGTGAACAATCTGCTGTGCATTGGTTCCAAGAAACAGGCGTGCCAGGAGTCTGTCCTGTTCAGTGTTGATCACAACGAGGTCGGCATTGATACTTGTGGCGTATTCGAGCACGGTCTTTGAATAATCCTCATATCTGCGGCCGCAGCTGTGGTAAGGTATACCTTCTTTGGCAAAGAATTCTTCCACCTGTTTCAGGTATGTGCGTAGTGTCATGGCATCCTGTGCGGTCTCAATAAGTCCAAGGATGTGCACACTCGAGCCGAAAATGCGAGCCATTTGAGCGGCAGGTGCAACTTTTTGGCGCGAATTGGCATTGATGCGTATCGGCACAACGATGTTGTCCAGTTTCTTGTGGAAGTTGTATCCTTCGCGAATAGTGAGGGTGGGGCATGGCGCCTCTTGTACTATGCGTACTGCTGTGCTTCCCATCCAGTATTTCTCGAATCCAGATGCACCATTGGTGCCTATAACGATCATTGGCGAGTCTTCTCTCTTGGCCTCCTCCGAAATGCAGTTGGCCACTTTGCCGCTCAGTACTGCCCAAGAAATCTCTCCGTGTAGCATTGACGGACGGTATTGCTGACAGAGCTGTTCTAGTTTCTCTTCAGCCAGATGAGTCGTCATCTCCATCTGCTCTCCCGATAGGAGTTTCTTCTCTTTTTTTACCCATAGCAGTCTGATTCCTGTTTTCAACTGGTTGGCAATGTCTACTGCTATCTCAAGCGCCACATATGACCCCTTCGAAAAATCGGTGCCTACAATTACTGATTTCATATATGATTATTATGTGTTGTATGTTATTGACTAATTTGTAAATGTTGTCCTGCCTGTTCTGTATTCTTTCGAATGGCAATTAAACAATCTGGAAGAGCCATTTATAGAATAAATATTATTTACAACGTTTGTTCATTCGTATTATTGTGCAATTCCTTCTTTTTTCGTATCTTTGCATTTCTCAGTAGCAGCTTGTGTGTGTTTGTTTTGGTATGTAAAGTGTTGATTAGTTGTGCTGTAGAAATTATTTTTTTAATGCCATTGTAATATGTTTTTCATGTGAAAATGTGTTTCACACTTCGCACGTAACAATTCTCAAACGTTAAATATACATGAACGAAAATCTTGATGCCACCGGAAGTAGCCAAAGTGCAAAAGAGCGCGAGGTGGAGCGTGCATTGCGACCTAAGGCATTCGACAGTTTCGCCGGTCAACAGCAGGTGCTGGACAATCTCAGGATTTATGTCCAGGCTGCCAAAACACGAGGTGAGTCGCTCGACCATGTGCTGCTTCATGGCCCTCCGGGACTTGGTAAGACAACTCTTTCGCACATAATTGCCAACGAGTTGGGTGTCAATATGAAAATGACTTCTGGGCCGGTCCTCGACAAGCCTGGCGATTTGGCAGGCCTGCTTACATCTCTCGGACCCAACGATGTCCTTTTTATCGATGAGATACACCGTCTGTCGCCTGTCGTCGAGGAGTATCTGTATTCTGCCATGGAAGATTACCGTATAGACATCATGATAGAATCGGGTCCTGCAGCACGGAGTGTACAACTCAATCTGAAACCGTTCACCCTTGTTGGTGCCACTACCCGTAGCGGTATGCTCACTGCTCCCTTGAGGGCACGTTTCGGCATCACTTGCCGTCTGCAGTATTATGATGCACCTACGCTTACCCAGATCGTGAACCGCTCCGCAGCCTTGCTCGACGTGAAGATCACCAGCGAGTCGGCATTGGAGATAGCCCGTCGCAGCCGTGGCACTCCGCGTATCGCCAACCTGTTGCTTAGACGGGTGCGCGATTTCGCCCAGGTCAAGGGCGACGGAACGATAACGCTGGATATTGCACGATATGCCTTGCAAGCACTTAACGTGGACAGAAATGGTCTCGACGAGATGGATATTCGTATTCTCTCGACAATCATCGACAAGTTCAAGGGAGGCCCTGTCGGCTTGAATACCATTGCTACGGCTGTCGGCGAGGATTCAGGAACGATAGAGGAGGTCTATGAGCCTTATTTGATACAGGAGGGCTACATAATGCGAACTCCACGAGGCCGCGAGGTGACGCCGTTGGCCTATCAGCATCTTGGCAAACTGCGCACGTCGGGACCGCAAGGCGAACTGTTTGCCGATTGATTTTTTTAATACAACCCCAAGATCCTTTAAATTATGAAACGAGTATTGATTAAAAACATAAAAGAAATTGTTCAGGTTGAACAACAGCCACGGGCACGTGTGTGTGGCAAGGAAATGTCACAGCTGCAAACTGTCAAGGATGCCTATCTGATTGTTGAAAACGACAAAATAGCTGATTTCGGCGAGATGCGTGAACTCACCGTTCAGAGTTTTGATGCCGAATACGATGCCTCTGGACGCATGTTGTTTCCGAGTTTTTGTGACTCGCATACACATCTTGTGTATTCTGGCAGTCGCGAAATCGAGTATTGTGACAAGATACGTGGTCTTTCCTACGAAGAGATAGCCAAGCGTGGCGGCGGTATCCTTAACAGTGCAAAGCGTGTTCAGGAGGCCTCCGAACAGGAGCTGTACGATGACGCAATGATGCGTCTGGACCAGATGATACACTTTGGTAGTGGCGCAGTGGAGATCAAGAGTGGTTATGGTATGACAACCGAGGCGGAAATCAAGATGCTCCGGGTCATCCGTCGCCTCAAGGAGTCCAGCCCGCTAACAATCAAAAGTACTCTGCTTGGAGCTCACGGAATACCGATGGAGTATCGCGGAAGGCAGGAGGCTTTTGTCGACCTTGTCATCAACGAGATGATCCCGCAGGCTGCACAGGAAGGTTTGGCCGATTTTATTGACGTGTTCTGCGACCAGGGTTTCTTCACTGTCGAAGATACAGACCGTATGCTCGACGCTGGTGCAAAATACGGATTGCGTGCCAAGATTCATGCCAACGAGTTGGCCTACAGTGGAGGTATACAGTGTGCTGTACGCCATAACGCTCTTAGTTGCGACCATCTCGAATATACTGGCGATGACGAGATAAAGGCTTTGCTCGGCTCTGAAACCATGCCGACCGTGCTTCCTGGCGCTGCCTTCTTCCTCAATATGGTCCACGCTCCTGTCCGAAAAATGATAGATTCCGGATTGGGCGTTGCTATGGCGTCGGACTGCAACCCGGGCTCTTCCCCGTCTGCCAACATGCAGCTGATTCTCTCTATGGCATGTATCAATTATCGGATGCTGCCCGAGGAAGCTATCAATGCAGTGACACTCAACTCGGCCTATGCAATGGGTGTCAGTAATGAGGTGGGAAGCATCGCCGTCGGTAAAAAGGCCAATTTCTATATTACCAAGCCGATTCCAAGCTACGAATACATGCCTTATGCCTATGGCGAAAACAAGGTGGAAAAAGCTTTTCTGAACGGTGTTGAAATTTAAATATCGGTATTGTCCTGCTCTTTTGTTTTATACTCTGATGTGCCAAAATAATAACAATCCATGATTCAAGTAGATAGAGTAAACAAGTCGTACGGAAATCTTCATGTTCTTCGAGATGTCAGTCTTGCAGTCTCGCAGGGTGAGGTCGTCTCTATTGTAGGAGCCTCGGGTGCTGGTAAGACAACATTGCTCCAGATAATAGGGACGCTTGACAAACCTGACAGTGGCACTGTGACTATCGATGGCATCGATGTGACACGTCTGGGTGACAAGGAACTGGCCAAGTTCAGAAACCGACATATAGGATTCGTCTTCCAGTCCCACAATCTGCTGCCGGAATTCACCGCACTCGAGAATGTTTGTATGCCGGCCCTTATTGGGGGCCAAAGTATGGCAGAGGCACAAAAAGATGCGGAGGAACTCCTAAGGTTCCTCAATATGGCGGATCGTGCCGGTCACAAGCCCTCCGAGCTGTCTGGCGGCGAACAGCAGCGCGTCGCCGTCGCCAGGGCTTTGATAAACCGCCCTGCTGTTGTGTTGGCTGATGAACCGTCGGGCAATCTCGATTCGGCACATGCACGCGAGTTGCACCAGCTGTTTTTCCAACTCCGTGACCAATACCATCAGACATTCATAATCGTGACACATAATATGGAGCTGGCGGAAATGTCAGACCGTAAAATAGTCATCAAAGATGGAGGTGTCGAGACACAGGTTTAAATACTCATGCATATGTAAGAGTGACAGACTTGTGCAAACGTCGCTTTTAAAAGTCTCGATATTGATTGTGTGGAAAGTTTCAAAATAGACAGATGCCTAAGAGACACTAAATAATTGACCAAATAACACAGGAAACAGAAAAACACTTTGCAAAAATATGATAAAACAAGGTAATCTGAAAGGACGTGAGAACCAGTCGTTTCACGTGAAACATGATTCGAAAAACAAGACACAGACTGTTTGTGGCATGCGTCCCGTTATGGAGGCTATAGATGCTGGAAAGCAAATAGATAGAATTTTTATTCAAAGTAATTTGGAGGGGAGACTGGCTCAAGAACTGAAGTCAAAAGCCAAAGATGCGGGACTTCCGATACAGTATGTTCCTGTTGAGAAACTTAACAGACTTACAGATAGCAATCATCAGGGTGTAGTAGCCATGATATCGGCAATTGTTTATCGCGATTTCCTGGGGTTGGTCCAACCTCTTCTCGATGAAGGCAAGTCGCCTTTCGTTGTGGTACTCGATCATGTTACCGATGTGCGTAATTTTGGAGCCATAGTCCGTACGGCTGAATGCGCTGGCGTCGATGCTGTGGTTGTTCCAGACAGGGGAGGGGCGCAGATTAACGAAGATGCCATTAAATGTTCGTCGGGAGCCTTGTTGCGTATGCCTATATGCAGAGAGAGTAATTTCAAGACACTGCTAAACCTTGCATCCCAGCTGGGGTTCCAAATCTGCGCTGCAACCGAAAAAGGCGCTACGGACTACCTCAATGTGGATTTCACAAAACCAACACTTCTTGTGATGGGTGCTGAAGATACTGGGATTTCTCCCGAAGTGCTGAAAATGTCGAATGTCAGGGCACGCCTTCCCATTTGTGGTGAAGTGCAGTCGCTGAATGTGTCCGTGGCGGCGGGCGTTTTTATGTATGAGATGTTGAGACAGCGTATGTCGAAGGATTGACTAACGGTTTTGTCTTGACTAACAAAAGAGATGCCTCATCAAACAGGCATCTCTTTTTTTATTTATTTTAACATTTTTTTTAAAACTATTTAGACTTCAATGTCTACTTGGGAAATGAATGCGACACATCTGTTGGCTGATAGTGAATAAGAATATGTGTGTGGTGCAGTCGTGTTTGCTTAATGTGGTGTATTACAGGAGTATGTGTTGAGTATATATAAATATTTTTTTTAATAAAGGACAGAAAAAATGATAATATAATAATTTTTTGTATATTTGTAATTTGAATTTTTGGAGTTTTTTTCTCCGGAGATTCTTGTGTTTGTTATGTAATATATTGAATTGAAATAAAATATAAAATATATAATATGAAAAAAAGATCATTGCTTTTGGGACTGATTTCCCTGATTTTGGCTTTTTCGGCCAATGGTCAGATCGTGACAAAGTACCAACAGGGATTTGAGGCAACGGGCGAAACTTATGGCTATACCGTGACAGAAGGTTCTGCCGTTCCCGTGACAACTATCGCGTCGTCGGGTAGCCGTTCGCTCAAACTTCAGCATTCTCAGTCAGGAATTGTCGAGGTGGTGCTCGATACCATCGACTTCACCGACAATGGCTCGTTCCAGCACTTCTACCTTGAGTTTATGCACATCTGCGACGTGGATCCATTGGTGTGTCCTTCTGTAAATGTTGCAACGATTCAGGTAAAGAGAGTCGACGAGATTCAGTGGCAAACCCTGAATGGTACTGACTACTACGATGTGTCGTGGGGTGGCGGCTCCTCTGAGTACGCCCTGAACAGTTCCTTCTCGGAGCGTTCCTATGCAGCTTGGCAGGGAACGAATCTCAACGGAACATGGTGGAAACGTGAGCGATTCAAACTTGCCCTTAAAGTGACGAGTGCTCCGCTGGCACAACGTAAACTCCAGATCCGATTCCGACTCCTTCAGAGGTCTCAGGCAGGTTCTACAAACGAAGGTTGGTATCTCGATAACATAAAAGTCCAGTGCAGCCCCAATTCTATGCTCCTGCCTGTAATGAAAATGGTCGACTATCCAGATCTTGAGACTTATCCCAACAGCCGCGGTGCCCATATCGCTGCCGATTTCACCACTTCTTTGGCGCAGGGCATGTGTAATGACTCGGTATACGTAGAGTATCAGCTCGGAAGCAATGCCCCGACTTTGCGCAAAACAATGTCGCCCGTGGCGGCTGTTCCCGGCCGTTACGAGACTTACCTGCCATTTTGCGGCTACGACACTATTGTCAAGTGGCGTATAATTGGTAAGGATAATTCTGTCAACCACAACCAGACAAACTTCCCGGAAGATATCTCTACATGGAACAGATTCAGATGTGTTCGAGGCAAGGATATGAATACAACGATATCTCCGGTTAACTTCAATGCATCAAACGCAGTGCCGTTCCCGAGTATGGGCGACTTCAAAAGCGAGATTGTCTACGACAGCAGCGAGATGGCTCAAGGATCGTTTGGTCCAGGTGCCATAACCCAGATTCGTTTCCCGGTAGCCAACAATGTATCGAATACATACAGCCACTTGATGATCAAGATGCACAATGTCGATAACAATTTCTCGTATACAGGAACGGAACAGGTGGCATTTTCGTCAGAATTCCAAAAAGTGGTATTCGATTCTACCAATTTCACTATTACCCAAAACAGCGGCACATACGGAACTATCAACCTGCAGGACACATTCTTCTATGCAGGCAAGGGCTTGATGATCACAATGATCAATGACCAGATGGCCGGAGATCCCGCCGGCATATCTGTGCGTACATTCCCAGCCCAGGCTAATACAAATACAGGAACGGTCCATATAGAATATAATACCTCGTACAATATGGACCCGTTTAACTCTCCATATTACCAGAACGGAACGTTGACAACTGTGCGCCCCAATTTCATGTTGAGGGTCAATCCGAATGCTCCGCTACTCTACGATTGCGGCATCAGCGGCTTTGTCAACCCCAACGACACTACGCCAGCCAATGCAGTGGGCAACAACGATGTCGTAGTGACTTTGAAGAACTATGGTGCATTGCCTATCAATGCAGTGCGTATATATTATAGCGTGGATAACGGAGCACATCAATATTACGATTGGACTGGAAATCTTGCTGGCGGTGCAACAGCCAATGTCGCAATCAGCACGACCCAGCAATATCCGGCAGGTTATCATGAGATGCTGGCCTGGGTCGACGACTCGGTGCTCTCGGCAGGAGTGCGCTATCGCGACCACGAACCTTTCAATGATACTCTTTGGACAAGATTCATCAGCTGCGATGGTCCAATGAGCGGTGTGCGTACCGTCGGTGGCTCGACGCCCGACTACGCCTCGCTCGAGAAGATGCTCTATGCACTGAGCCAGTGCGGTGTCAACGGTCCCCTCGTCGTTAAATTGGCCCCGGGTTACTATATGCCGCACACCTTCCCGTCGATACCTGGCATATCGGCAACCAACTATGTGCAGTTTGAACCTCTGAGTAATTCAGTTACATTTGTCTCTGCAATGTCGGACACGGCATGGGTCAACTCGCTTGTCAACCTGCAGCAGACACACCATGTGCGTTTCAAAAACATTAATTTCCTTGCCAATGCTGCGTCAAATCCTGCAACCTATTTAGTGCGTTTGGGTACCAACAGTAAGGGATGCCAATTCCTTGACTGTACGTTCAGCGAGGTTCAGGGTGGCACGCTTGCTGAATCGTACATGGCCGCTACTGCACTCCTGTACTCAGGCGGTGCCGACTCCCTGTTGGTACAGGGGTGTACCTTCAACCGCGGTACTGCAGGTCTGAGCCTTGTGGGTCCGGCTACGGACAATATGGCTCGAGGCAGCCGCGTGATAGGCAACTCGTTCTCGCATCAGGGTGTCAACAGCGCCATCATCCGTAACCAGATCGACGCAGTGGTTGACAGCAATACTTGCGACGACCTCTACGCCAACTCAAGTTATGCCATACTCATCCAAGACTGTAGCGGTGCAACCACCGTTACCCGCAACACGGTATATGTCACATCGGGTGCATCGTGTCTCGGTGCCACAGGTCTTATCGGCTCGGCGTCGGCCTATGCTGTTATTGCCAACAATATGTTAGTGAGCAATGATGCAGGATTGTCGAACATGCTCACAACCCCACTCAACGTCATTACTGCCAATTACGCCAAGATTATATTCAACTCCATCAAACTCATAGCTCCTTCACGCAGCGGCATAGCGGCTGCTACATTCGGTGGTGGTGTTCTTGAGAACAGCTATTTCTACAACAATATTGTAGGATGTTACGATACTGTCAACTTTGCGTTCAACTACATCCCAACCGAAGATGCCTCTAATTATATAGGATACAATATATATTATTCGCGTAGTCCTCTGCTGAACAAGTATGACGGTATCAACTGTCTCACTTTTGCCAACTGGCAGACCCACTGCTCAATGGATGGTAATTCTCAGAATGTCAACCCGGCATTCTTGAACAGCACTCAGACCGACCTCCGTTCGTACAGCCAAAATGTCAAGGCTCATGGCGTGCCTATTGCTGAGATTCAAAATGATATTTTCGGCAATGTGCGTGACGCTGTAGCCCCATGTGTCGGAGCATTCGAGTTCTCTGCACTTCCGTATGACTTCGAAATCCTCGAGTTCCTCGAGCCTTTCGATGAGTACTGCGTGGCGCCAGGCGCTGCTCCTCTTCGTGTTGTCATCAAGAATAGCGGTGTCAATGCCTACGACCCAACGACAGCCTCGCCGCTGATGCACTTTTCTTACTCTCGTGGCACGACGCCGGGAGTTCTGCTGCCAGGTGTCTCAGGCGATGTTGTAATCAACATACCCATTCCTGCCCTTGATACGGTAGTGTTCGACCCGGGCGTGACTATTCCCTTCAATACTGTAGGTACGAGCGACACTACTTATCAGCTTTATGCTTGGCTCACTACATCATCAATCGACCCCAACCCGGCGAACGATACCAACTCTATGTTTGTCACTTCGCATTACCATGCACCGGCCCCTGACAGTATCTCGGTCAATGTCGACTATGGTACGGCAGCCACAGTTACAGCCACGGGTGGACTTCAAACATGGTATTCGAACGTGTACACTTCCAGCACATCGCACAAGTCGGCTGTTTATTGGTATCTCTCGCCCGATAGCGACAGTGCCATTTGGCGCGGCAACACATTTACCACAGACCCGCTTTATACCGACACGACATTCTATATCCGTCAGAAACGTGATTTCCCGCTCGTGAAAATTACTGAGGTACAGCTGAAACAGAATGCACCAGGTGTAACATATCCTATGCCGCTGTGGATGCATGCCTCTACAGCAATGGCATTGGAACTCACCAATATCGGCGACTATCCTGCCTACGTTTTGGACGATACAATTAAGGTCGTCAGCACCACGGGTTCGTTCAATAACAAAATTTATCGCATGCCTAACCTTGTTATACAACCCGGTCAGTCGATCGTCTTGCAGTACCGCTCAGGTATCAACAATGTCGACTCGTCAAAAACCATAGCGGCACCGATGTCCCTTGCTCCGGCCCAGACGGTAAATCTCGGTATAGCTTATATTAGTGGTGGCATTGTTCGCGATGCAGTTGCAATCAACGACATCACGACACAAACGGCGTGGACTAACCTGAATGTACCTAACAATATATGGTATGGCGCCGGCATTTCTCTGCCCGACTCTATACCTACTGCCGGTATCTTCCGTAAAGCATGGCCTTCGCCAACGGCCTCGCTGAGCAATACAGCCAATCGTTGGCAACGTTCTGACGACAACAACAGGATGACAATGGGAACCACCAACGAGAACCTGATTCGTTTCCGCGACAATGGATGTATCGGTGACTATGCTCCCGTCAGAATCCACATGATCAACCTGCCTAATGTCGATATCGCTCTCGAAGATCTTTCGTTGGAGGATGGCTGCGGTATGGGACCCTCGCCGATCACTATCACGGTCCACAACCGTGGAGCACAGCCCAGCGGACAGACAATCCTCAAATACAGGATAGATGGATATCCCCAATATAATGGCCAGGCTGCTGTCTTGCAGACATGCAGCGACACTATCGCTGCCGGTTTTGCTGCCGGGTCGACAACAACCTATACGTTCAGCTCTGTTCCCGACTTCACTGTCGCATCGGCATCTGTCGATTTTGACGTTTTGGTATGGGTAGAGAGTCTTGCTTCCGACGTCGCCTCGTTCAACGACACACTGCGCATGTCGCTTACTTCGATGTTTATGCCCGACAGCGCAAATGTCAGAAGATGGGATACCGTATCCTACAACACAAGAGCCACACTCCAGTCTCTCACTCCACCTACCGACTCGCTGGCGTGGTATGACCGCAATATGCAGCCTCTCGATACAACCAATGTGTACGTGACAGACTATTTGTATGAACCTGACACATTCTATGTCTCCACTTTCGGAGCTCGCATCAATACGCTACATATTGGAAACTTGACATCTACAAACAACGCCACCGCTTATCCTTCGCCCTACAATCCAAACAAGAAGTATTTGAAGGAACAGTATATCTATCTTGCTTCAGAACTCCAGGCGGCAGGCCAGACGGCAGGTCCTATACAGACTGTCAGCTTCTATCTTGATACAATCTTAGGAAGTGGAAGTTTCGATTTTACCGACTATAAGATTTACATGGCTTCGACTAACCAACAACAGTTTACAGGCAATTCCAACTGGCAGCCGGTCACGGAGTGCTACTCTGCTGACAGCCTCCACTTCTCCAATAGCACTAAGGGCTGGATAACTCACAATCTCGACAATGCTTTCCATTGGAACGGCACCGACAATATTGTTGTCCAGATTACTCGTAGTATCGATCCTGCACATACACAAGGTGCTAAGACACGCTACACTTCATCGACGAACAGAGTCCTTACAAAGCACGGCAATGATTCAAGTCTTGTCAGATTTATGGGCAATGGTAGTCGCGGTAACAATCGTCCTGACATACAGTTTGGCTTTGTGGGCTACGGATGTGAAAGTGAACCTAAACCGGTTTACATTGCCATTGTCGATGTTCCGACAGCTGACGCAGCCATATCATGGCAGGCGGACAGCGTCACTTCGTATACATCGTGCGATACAACGGCATTGACAATCAATCTGCGTAATATGGGAGGTGAATCTTTGACCAACTATACAATCGACTGTTGGATCGACAACGATTTCCATACCGTGTTCCAAGGAACCGACACTATCGAATCTGACGAGACCGTTTTGGTCAACGTGGCCGACTATCTCTTTACTCCGGGTCGCCACTTCCTTCGCATGGCCGTGACGCAACCGGAAGATACCGTTCAAACCAATGACACTATATCGAAAATGATTAATGTCCGTTTCTGCGGCGGCACATATACTATCGGTCCTAACGGATTGTACGAGGACTTTGCCACAGCGACCGATACACTCCATAATGCTGGTATCGATGGTCCAGTAATCTTTGCTGTCGAAAATGGTGTCTATGTCGAACAAGTGACAATCGGTGCTGTCGACGGTGTGTCGGCTGCTAACAAGGTTACTTTTGTCGGCGACACCATCGACCCGACAAACGTGACAATCAGGTTCGCTCCAGTCAACAACAGTAATTATGTGCTCAATATCGACAGCGCCAGTTTCATCAACTTTAAGGGCATGACCATTCTGGCCCGTGGAGCAAGCAACTATTCCAATGCAGTTGTTGTCAACAACTCTTCTCAGATCCGGTTCAAGAATATGAACATACGAGTCAAGGGAGGCCTCAACAATATCAATGCATCTGGTGTCGTCATCAGCTCGGGAGTCCATGCGGTCTATATGGATTATTGCACTGTCGACAGTGGCTATTGTGCAATCCGCTCGACGGTATCTCAACCCGGTGCCTCAGATGGCGTTTACCTCAACAACAACTCGTTTGTAAACTTCACTACAACAGGCATCCTCCTGCGAAAGGTCGATGACGTGTATATTTACCACAACGAAGTCAGGACGGGAGCCAATGCGGCACGTCCGCTTACCGGTATTCTCGTTGCCGAACATAATGGCCCTGTTACCATAGAACGCAATAACGTCGTAATTAGTGATAACTATAAAGGTTCAAAGGTTGGTATCAAGTTGATCAACTCTAATGGTGCCAATGCAACTCGTTGCCATGTGACCAACAACATGTGTGCCATTTACGGTAACGACCATTCAGGATCGGTCGGTATATGGATCGACAGCTCCACTTGGGTGAATGCCTATTACAACTCGGTACAGGTCTTTGCAGGCAATGCCAATTCGGCTGCCAACACTGCAGCCATGAAGGTCACCACGACCAGCTCCAGTGTCTTTATCATGAACAATATCTTCTCCAACATCAGCGCCGGATACGCATACTACGTACAGATGGCTGCCAATGTTGAGAACTCCAACTACAACAACTATTGGTCGTCGTCCGAGGTACGCCTTGCGTACTGGGGCGGTAACGAGGTTGCCAATATGATCGACCTTCGCACTGCCAACCACAAAGACGACAACTCACTCAACCTTAAACCGTTCTTCGAGTCGAACACCGATCTGCATCTTTCACTCGGAACCTTCTGCGAAAAGGCCCAGTACAACACAGAGGCGCCTCTCGATATAGACGGCTATATTCGTCCTCAGATTCCGAGTCCGTGTATGGGTGCGCACGAGTTCCTCCGCAAGACTCACAACATTGCCGTACAGGAAATCCACAAACCCGGTATAAAGCTCTATGCTGCCCAAACCACTGGCTTCACTGACAATATTGAAGGCGATACACTCTGGGTGAAGGTAACCCTTTTCAACGATGGTACCTCTACGGAAAGCAACCTGCGCTGGTGGGCCGAAATCAAGGATGTCACTCCCGTACTGCGCAGTTCCGACCATATCATTGATGAACTCTTGCCTCAGGGAAGTGTGACCGATTCCAACTTCATTTTGATGCCGTTGGGCGTTATCGACACACAAATTGTTGTCATCCATTTCCCGTTGGATAACGATGCAGCTCCGTCCAACAACACTCTTGAAGGAAAGTGTTTCCTCGATCCTGCCTACAACTTGAGGGCCGACCATTCCATTGTAGAAGAAGGAACCAAATGCCGTCTGCACAATACTGTTGTGGGCGTTCAGCTGACCAATGTGGGCCGCAAGACGTTTACTGCCGGCACGATAGTGCCTGTCGGCTTCAATGCTCGACTCCAAACGACAGGTATCACCGTGTCTACACTACCTGTTTCGTGGCAGGAAGAAATAGCATTGCCTGTCGATGTCGAACCCAATGCATCGGTCAGTCTGACATTTACTCAGACTGCCAACCTGTATCCTACAGGAAACGACAAAGATATTGTAGTCCAAACTCGTGCATGGTCTGCTTACCAGTATGACCTCAAGCCAATGAACGACACTTCCTCTTTCGCGAACCACCAGTCGTACTACACTCCCAATTCGCCTGTGGGCGTTGACCTGCACATACCGTATGCCACTTGGGATACCATCCATGCCTCTCAGACAGACAACCCGCCGACAGGCAATCCAATCCACCGTCCGATTATGTGGTATCGCGACTCTACTGAGGCTCCATTTTTCACATCCAACAACTATAATAGGTCTACATGGTGGGAAACACCGCAATACTTCCATGATTCGGTATACTACCTCTGCTGTGTAAGCAACCAAGGCTGTACCAGCTACTACAGTCCGGTACATGTGATGCTCAACCCACGCGTGCCAGTCGATATGGCAGTGCTTGATGTTGTCGAACCCGTAGGCAACCGTGTCTATATGACCAACGACTCTGTCAAGCTTGCCCTTATCAACTATGGTTCTCAGACAATGACGAATATTCCTGTAGTCTATGAACTTTACGACAACAGCAATACGCTTTTGCAGCATGTCACTGAGATATGCACTGCTTCCATAGACCCCGACTCTGTGTATGTGTTCCGTTTCGACTCTCTTCTTTCGATACCTTCGTGGTCGACAACCAGCGCATACCATTTGCGAGTATGGACTGATATGCCCAACGAAAACGTACGCCTTAATGACACTTTGCGTAATTTGTCGTTCTTCTATGCCACACCAGAAAGTGTATATCCTGAGCCTGTTGTCGAAAACAAGCCAGGTCTCGACATTACCCGTGTGGCTTTCGGTTCTCTTGACAATACCGTGGCTCCGGCGGGTCACAAATACATCAACTTCACCAATGCCACCTTCCAGAATGCCATCATTAACAACCCGTCAATGATACAAGAACCTTTGCAGGACTTTGGTGGCAAAACCGATGTTCAGGGGATTGGATCCTTGCGTGCTTTGCGTCTTGTCAAAGGAACGCAGGACACCATGATTGTCGAATGTATGAATAGCGAAAAGTCTAACGACTTCTCCACCAAGGGATGGCTCTCGGTATTTATCGATGTCGACCGCGATGGCAGTTTCCGTTTCTCTCCTGAGACTTATCAGGTGGGAACTCCAGCCGTCGACAGCATATCGTATGCTTATCCTTTCACCGAAATAATTCATCACGACTCGATTGTCAGTGGCATACCTACCAAGTTCCTGTTCAAGCTGCCTGACGATGTCCGTACCGGATATATGCGAATGCGTGTTGTCTTGGAACAGGGCGCTCTGCACCCCCGTACGCCTGAAGATAACATTCAGTTCGGTTGTGTCCAAGACTATCTGCTCTATGTCGAGGATGTCCCGGCCGAGGATTACGATGTATGCGCTTCGCGTATCGTCTCGCCGCGTTCGCAGCACATCGGCGGACATACCGGCTACACGTCCGATTCTGCCGTTGCAGTCTCGTTCCAGATTATCAACAAAGGCCGTCAGCCTATCTCTTCAGCCACTGTCAACTATTCCTATGTCAATTTAAGGGCAGGAGTTGAGACGTCGACACTTCAGTGGTCTGGCAACCTCGAGCCTGGCCAGAGCGAAGTCATTGAACTGCCGTCGCGTGTATTTGCCGTTGGCACTACCAACCTCACCATTGGCGTGTCTACTAATGGCGATACCAATACTGTCAACGATACTTTGTATTACCAATACTATCGCGCTCCGATCAAACGACTGATTTATCGCGACGACATGGAAGGACTGAGCGACTGGTTCACTCCGCGAGGCTACACTATGTTCGACCAGAACCTGTGGCAACGCGGCAGGACGCACAAACCAAACATTATGGCTTGTGTCAGCGATTCGAGTGTACTGGCAACAAACCTCAACGGATTTGTCAACGTATTCAATACAGGTAACGTCAGCTATGTCTACACCCCGATCTATGACATCTCTACAATTCGTCCCGACACTCTCGACCTCTGGGTGGCTCGCGACATGGCAGCTGGTCATCTCTGCCGTTTGGAGTTCTGCGATTACAGAGGACTTTGGCAAACAGTTGGCTCAGGAAACGACACGCTTTGGTATAACTCGGCTACTTCATGGGATAGTGCAAGTGCTGGATATGGATACTCGCTACATCGTTTTTCGCTCAACAGAATTGGTGGCGACTTCCAGCAGCGTCTCCAGTTCCGTCTTGTCTACAAGGCCGAAACGGAATCTCAGTCGTGCGACGGTGTGGCAATCGACGACTTTGTTGTCGGACGTGCTGTACGTCCTATCGACGCAATGGTTATAGCCATTACTTATCCTACCGAACCGAGGTTCGGTCAGGTGATCAAGCCGCGTGTGGTTGTCAAGAACAACGGTCTCGATACGCTCTACGACTTCACGCTTGCCTACCTGCCTTATGGTGTCAGCCTTGCAATAACAGGCAATTATCACAACGACGCAGGTCTCATGCCTGGTGCTACCGACATCTACGAGTTCCAGACTCCATTCACAATCAGGAACGATTTCCCCGATACATTCCAGATATGTGCCTACACCACTATCAATATGGATATGTATCGCGACAACGACACAGTATGTGACGAGTTCTACCTCTCGCCACTCGACAATGATATGGGCGCTGTCAGCTTTGTAAGCCCGCTTGACCATGTCATTGCCGGCGACTCCATCATTGTCACAACTCGTCTGCGTAACTACGGACAGGCACCTGTACAGCAGGCCACGGTTACATACATCTATAATGAAACCTTCCGTGTTACGGAGAATATCGATTTCAACAACATCATCGGCCACGATCTCGAATCGTTCGAATTCATTAACTATTCGTTCAATCAGAAATTCCGTGCCTCGATGGGCATTATGGATCTCATGGCTATTGTCCACATGGATGTTGACGACTATCCGTTCAACGATACTATACGTATGCGTATCGAGGGCCTTTCAGCCATTACCGACCTTAAAGCCCGTGCTGTTGTTGTCGACACTTCTGCACAGAACGCTACCCGTATTCAGGTTATCGTCGACAACGTGGGCGCTCGTGCTGTCAACGACTTCAAGATCGGTTTCTGGTACTATAACGATACGTCGACGCTCATCGACACTATCTACCATGCCAGCACACCGCTTCCTGCTCTCAGCTCGCTATACTTCAAGTTCCCCAACCCGCTTCCGATCCACAGCCAATACTACAAGTATGTCACTGCGTTCGTCTATACTGAAAACGACAATGACCGTACGAACGACACGACGCAAACCATCGTCAGCCAGTTCCTCGACTTGAGCCCGATTCGTGTGCTTGTCGAAGAGAACCGCGAAGACTCTTGCCGAGTGCGTGTGGAGGTCGGAAACGTCGGTAACCTCACCTCTCGTATTGACCAGCCGTTCAGGTTGAATGTCGTAATCAATGGAACCTCTATCGTTGAAAGGGGTGTGGCACGTGTCATTATGCCTGGCTATTTCTCTACTGTCGAATTGTCCAAGAAGGTTCCCAAGAGCTCTACACGTGAGTATGTGGGAAGCTGTACCCTTGAGTTCAATAGCGACGATAACCAGTCCAATAACCAGACAACGCGTGTGGAAGTGCTCAACTATTTCGAGGGCGTTCCCTTCGTGAGTGCAACAGACGGAATGGTACTGCATCAAAACTACCCCAACCCGTTCGACGGCAAGACCCGTATCGATTTCTTCCTGCCCACGGCAGGCGATGTACGCTTCTTTGTGATGGACGAGATGGGACGTCTTGTATACCAGACTCAGCGCACATTCATGGCAGGAGACCAGTCTGTCACCTTTGGCGACGACAATCTCTCTACTGGAGTTTATTATTACGGAATTGAGAAAGACGGACAGCGTCTGATGCGTAGAATGGTCCTCAAACGTTAGAGAACAGTGTACGACCAGTTTCTGCGATATATTGAGAAGGAGCACCTTGTTGCCAAAGGGCAGCGGGTGCTCCTTGCCGTTAGCGGCGGCCGCGATTCTGTGGCGCTCTGTCATCTTGTGGCGCGTGCAGGCTTTCCTTTTGCCATAGCCCATTGCAATTTTCATTTGCGTCCGGGCGACTGCGACCGCGATGAAGAGTTTGTGCGTTCCCTCGCTGATAGCTATCGTGTGCCGTGCTATGTGGCCCAGTTCGACACCAACAGCTATGCTTCCGACAATCATCTCTCGATCGAGGAGGCTGCACGCAATTTGCGTTATGCCTTTTTCGAGGAAGTTCGTCAGCATAACGGCTACGACCTCATCGTTACGGCTCACCACCGCGACGACACCATCGAGACTTTCTTTATCAATCTGCTTCGCGGAACAGGGATATCGGGTCTCTGTGGCATCCCTGCTCGTAATGGGAATGTCGTCCGTCCGATGCTTCCTTTCGGTCGCGACGACATCAACCGTTATGTGTCCGAAAACAACCTGGCGTATGTCGACGATGCTACAAACTTCCAACCTCTTTATCTGCGAAACAGAATCAGGCTGCAGCTCATTCCTCTGTTGCGACAGCTCTCGCCATCGTTCGACACCACTATGCAGGACAATATTGCCCGTCTTACTGATGCCAGCATGCTTTATGGCTCAGCTGTCGAGGCGGTTCGTCAGCGAATTGTATTCCACGGCGACGGAAGGGTAAGTATTCCTATAGATGAACTCAATCGCCTCTCGCCGCTCAACACATACATCTACGAGCTGCTCCGTCCATTCGGCTTTTCGCCGTCGACAGCAGCGCAAATTGCCGAATCGCTCAAGTCGCAGAGCGGCAAACAATTCTTTTCGCATACTCACCGCCTTGTCAAGGACCGTAATCTTTTGTTGGTAAGTCCTCTCGTCGGCGAGATGGCAGACGATATAATAGTGCAGCGGGATTCTCTGAGGGACGATGTGGCCACTCCTTTTGTTGTTCCTGTCAATTCGTCTTGCCTGAAACTGCAGGTGAAGTCTACATTCGCCTATCCTCCGCATCTGGAAACCGATGAGGCTTGGTTCGATTTCGAACAACTTCGTTTTCCTTTGACAGTAAGGCGTTGGCACCATGGCGACCGCTTCGTTCCTTTCGGAATGAAGGGAAGCAGACTTGTCAGCGACCTCTTTTCCGACCTAAAGATGTCGCTTGTCGACAAAGAGAATTCATGGATTCTCTGTGATGCCACCGGGACTATATTGTGGGTCGTTGGGCTGAGGGCAGCGGCTGTTGCCAGGGTGCATCCTGCCACGAAAAAAGTGTTGCAGTGCAGGTTTGTCAAGTGACTTGTCACTCTTGGTCGCTTCTCACCTTCCTGAATCCAGTCAAGCGGTCGTAGCGTGATCCTGGCGCACGGTAGTAGACGAACACCGTATATTCGTTTACGGTCACGTTGTGGTCGCCTTCGAGAGTTGATGTCAGTGCCTCCTTTTCGCCAGCAGGCAGGAAAACGAGCTGGTAGGCGTAGTAACCCTGTTTCAGAAGCAGCCGCTTTGTATAAGCTTTGAATTGCGGGTTCCAATCCATACGGCTTCCGTCGTCAAGTTTCCACATGGTCAAGTCGCCCACGATGTGGATATTGCCGTTAAGGAATGGCCGTTCCATCGGCAGACAGAAGTTTACCCATATGTAGTCGGCTTCGATGTGAGGGTTTTGTCTGTCGCGCACGTTGGTCTTCATTCCTCCGTTTAGGCTGTTGTATTGGGTATACACTTTTCGCGACCGGTTTTCTTCGGGCTGCAGGAATGCAAAAATCTCTTCGCCCATGCTTTCTATGCGCTGTACGTGGTACATCGTAGCCCTAAGGTTGCTTATGTCGAAGTATCTGAAGCAGTTGCCTCCGGCAAACACGTTGGCTTGTTTCCACCCGTAGCGAATGCTCCCTCCGGCATAACCATCCATCTCCAGAGTCCTTGTCAGGTCCTCTCTGCCGTTTTGCCGCACAACGACTTTGTAGTATTCAGATTGAAGTGTTAGTCCAGATCCACTAACTGGCGATATGCTTACATCCACCTCCTGGTCGCGGTTCACGTTTCCGAAACCGCTTTTGGGCTTTTCAATGGCAATGTCCACGTCTATACCGTCTTCGTAGACGTAGAATCGGCGCGTAAGCAGTATGCTGTCAGGCTTGTCGGCCACGTATACGGCAAGCACATAGTTGCCCGATGCGGCAAAACGGCCATATTGTTCGGGCAACTGTTGGTAGTAGTTGGTATACTCTTTGCGGGTGGTGAACGACGACTGGTAGTTGTCGATGTTGCCTTCTGTGTTTCCGACAAAGTATTCTCCTTCTTTCAAATCGTCGAGATTCCAGTCTGCATCGCAGTGGAAAAACTTGTATCTCAGATTTTCAGGTTTGGGGTCTATTATATCGAACCGAAGCAGTAGGGGTTCGGCAATGCTTCCGTCGTCGTTCATGTGCAACACAGGCATAGCCACATCGTTGCCGACAGGCGTAAGGTAAACGCTTTTCACTAAAGTGTTCCATATCGAGTCGGTCGCCACAGACTTGCCTGCCGTCAAAGGTTGGGCTACTGTCGTCAGTGTGACTATTGTTGTTGCGACAAACAAAAACAGTTTGCGTATCATATGATTCTGATTGTTGTTGGTATTGATTGTAAAAAGATATGTCATGGTTGCCGGCTGCCGCCTTTTTCGAGTTTGTGCGATGTTACAGTTCAAATCTGAATCCTATTCTGATGGAATTTCTCTCCTTGTTTGTCATTCCGTCAGAGTAGGAGAGTCTTCTGACGAAGTCTATTCTTATAAGCTTGAAAATGTTTTCCACGCCAATGCTCATTTCCATGTAAGGCGCAGTTCCGATGGGAGAGGTTCCTTCCGGCAGGCGGAACAGGCCGTTGTTGCCTGGCAGGTTGGGGTTGTTCCTGTCCGAGAGGCGTCCCCATAGTATGTTGAAACTTGCCACCTCACGTAGCCGTAGTCTGTTGATTAGGGGGATATTGTTCAGTATCAGTCCTTTCATATGGTAGGTGAGGAACATGGCCACATATTTGTCCATCACCATTTCCATGGGTCTCATGGTGTTGAATGACGAGTTGGATATAAAGATGTTGTCGTTGCCGTCGGCCATACAGAGCCTGGGGTAGGGCACTTTTCCCCACACGGCGGCGGCTTTCAGTTTCCAATCGGCATAACCGAAAATGCCCATAGCGAAGCGTTTCTCCACGCCAACGTCGGTTCGTGCAAAGAAAGAGCCGTCCGACCAGTCTGTAGCGTCATTGTTCAAAAAGGAGAGCCTTCCTGCCCGCAGTGTCAGGTTCATTACAGGTGCATTGCGCCTCACATGGATTGATGTGCCGCTTGCTGGCTTGCCGGGGTCGTCCACTTCGTAGGGGCTGTATGCAATCTTGCCCATCCATTCGGCTTCACCGAGTCGTTCGACAGTTTTTGACGTGCCGTTGTCAAGGATTTGCTTATAGCGTAGGGTTCCCGCCGGTTCTATCATGCGTCCGGCTATCCAGGTGTCAATGTATATGTGGCTGTTCCATTCTTTACGCAGCCGGGCCACGCCTTGTGTCACGTACTGTACGTTGTGGGCAATATTGGTCGAGGCAAAGATGTTGTCGCGATCCATCAAGTCCATTCCTTGTCCAGGAACCTCAAGTTCGTACGACGCGCTGAGGCTCAGCATGCCCATGGGTGATTCGTGGGCATGGTGTTTTTTTTCTTCCAGAGTGTGGATGTATGTGGTGTTGAATTTTATTCGGTGGTCTCTTGTGCCGTAGGCTATATATCCTTCGCCGAAATTTCTGTTGTTCAGGGCAGCCGTTGTCATTCCTCCAAGTCTGAAGCGCCACCCTTCTTCGTTGTTGTAGCTCGCTATGTTGTATATTGGACCTATGTCGAACCGGCTGGAGTCTTTTGTCTTGTTTGTGGGTATGTAGCCCGATATACTTATTTCGGCAATTCTTTTCAACGCTTTCATTTCAGGCAGTCGAGCCAGTTCGTATCGCAGGCTGTCTATCACTGTTTCTTTGGCTGATAGTTCGATAGGGCGCAGTTCGTTCCATAGTTTTCGCCTCATGAAGGTCTTGGGTAGCCGTGCGGTAGTCGTCAGAGGGCCGAACAGGCTGTCGGGAAGCGTTTGTGAGGTGTCTGACAGGTCGTAGCTGTGGCACACCCTAACCTGGTGGGCGTAAACCTCCTGCAGCTTCTTGTGAATGAATATGCGTCCGTAGGTGTCGCATCGCGCTGGCACAAGCACTGTGTCTGTGCTGTCGGCAAGAGGTTGGTAGCTTTGTATCACTGTCAGGTCTCTGACGAAGTTCAGGTTCACTTTTGGAGCCACCCTCATGTTGTATTTTACTACGCTATAGCTTCCATCCATGGCAATGTACATCTGCCCGGTGAAACCATAGCTGCGTTCGTTGGCAGGGACAAAGGATAGCTCGATGCACTGCCGGTTGTGTTCCATGAGGGTGTCCGTGATGTAGAACCGGTAGAACACTGTAGCCAAAGAAGAGTGGAGCGGACTGGTGAAATGGTTCATCATCAGTTCAATGTCGTTGTCGTAGATGTCTATAGGAACGAACATTTCGCCCAGGCTTTCGTCCAGTCCCTCTTGTCCGAGCAGTTGGTCCAAGCCTTCCTGTCGTTTGGCGGTGATGAGTGTGCGGTTTTGTCGTTTGCTCAGCAGCCATGTCTGTCTCATCATGGTTTCTCGCATCGATATTGTCAATATCGGAGTGGCATCGAACGGAGTCTCGTCGATATATTTTTCGATGAATCGGAATTTCCGCCAAAACCGTTTGCTTTCGAAGTCGGGATGGAAATCGTCCAAAGCCAGCGTTGTTTTTTCGTAAACGTCGCGGTAGTAGTGCCCTAACGCTTTTTCTCTGTTGCGATCCTTGTGCTCAATCACCTTGTTGACGAGTTCTACAGCAGGGTTGTCACGTCGCTGGTATCGGTTCCGCCTGTTTCTTGACGCTCTGATGGTCACAGTTTCCATCGTTGTTGTGCGGCGTTTCAGCATTATTTTTGCATTGCGAGTAATCCTGCCTTTGTGTGCAATATATGTCACTGGCTCGTAGCCCATCATCATAAATTTCACAGTGTCGGCTCCGGTGCTGTTCGAAACAAAGAAAGCGCCATCCATATCGGTCGATGTACCGATGTGTGTGCCGACAAAACCTACTTGCACAAATGGCAGTCTCTCGTTTGTGGAAGCATCGTATACGTGTCCGCGCACGCCGGTTATGGTATCTTGGGCGTATGAGTGTGCTGCAGGTAGGAACAGAAACACTATCCCGACCAAAAGGATTACGTTTTTCACAATAGTACGCAGCAAGAAGGAGTTCATTTTCAGATTGGGTTAAGTCTTAAATAGTGTTTTGTTCTGTTGCCTATCAAACTGCAAAGATACGAAGAAAATTTTTTTGTGTATCTTTGCAGTTGTAACAATGTAATCCGATTATGCTGCAAAAAGGTACTAAAGCTCCTTATTTTGAGGGTGTTGACGAGAATGGAGATATGGTTAAGCTGTCTGATTTTGAAGGACAAAAGCTTGTTCTGTATTTCTATCCCAAGGACAGCACTCCTGGCTGTACGTCAGAGGCGTGCAACTTGAGGGACAATTACGAGCGTTTCCTTTCGTTAGGCTACAATGTTTTGGGAATAAGCCGCGATTCGCAATCGTCACACCAACGTTTCATTGCCAAATACAGTCTTCCTTTTCATCTTGTTTCCGATGTCGACTTGACTATCATGAAAGCTTATGAGGCATGGGGCGAGAAAAAGTCGTTTGGCAAGACCGTCGAGGGTGTATTGCGCACCACATATATTATTGACGAGCAGGGCGTAATCATCAACGCTATTGGCAAGGTCGACACTAAAAACCACACCTCGCAGATCCTCAGTTGAATCATGCCACATTTTTGCCGTACCAGTCTTTTCATGTTTGTTGTCGCCTTCATTGTGGCTGCATGCCACAGTGATGGCTTTCCCAATGGCAGCGAACAGACGATGACAGGAGATGAACTGATGCCTGTAGAAGTGCACGATGATACGTCACGTGTCATCGATATCGACACCACGGGACGCAGTGCCTTTGTCGATGTTTCTGCTGTCGCACAAGGTGTCATTGTCGAGATGCGTTACTGCGACACGTTCAACTTCGTAGGAACGCGGATAGACGGCTATATTGACCCTGTGGCGTTGCTGACAGCGCGGGCTGCCGACAGCATCAAGGCTGTGTGCGACGATCTGGCGAGCCAAGGACTAACCTTGAAAATCTACGATGCCTATAGACCTCAGCGTGCAGTAGACCACTTCGTAAGGTGGAGCAAGAACTATGCAGACACTGCTATGAAAGGATGTTTTTATCCCAACGAAGATAAGCACATGCTCTTTGCCAACGACTATATCTCTTCGCACAGCGCTCATTCGCGAGGCTCAACGGTCGACGTGACCATTGTAGACAATCGAGGGCAGGAATTAGACATGGGCGGTCATTTCGACTTGATGGACGCCTCGAGCCATCCTTCGTGCGGCGGCAATCCGGCTACGGGACAATACAGACCTAACGACACGATAAGCAAAAAGCAGTTTGAGAACCGCATGCTGCTGAGAGCAGTCATGTCGCGCCATGGTTTCAGACCGCTCTATACAGAGTGGTGGCACTTTACACTGCGTAACGAACCATATAGAGAACGCCGTTTCGACTTCCATGTGGCAAGATTGTGAAAAACAGCTCCTTTTAAATTCGAACAATCAACATTAATCAATATAAAACACAAAAAAATCACAAAGATGAAAAAAATTTTTAGTCTTATTATGGCTGCAACACTGCTTACGACTGTCGCTTGCAAGAGCGACAACAAGAAGTCCGAGAAATCGGAAATTCAACAAAAGGTGGATGAGTATGCTGAGTTCGAACTCACTTCCGACCTCGTCAAAACCCTTTCGGACAACGAGAAAGAGCTTGTCCGCATCTTCATCCAGATCAGCGAAATCATGGACGAAATCTATTGGGACCAGTATTTCGGCAATGACAACCGCAAGGCCCTCGACACTATCAGCGACCCTGCAATACGCGCTTTTGCCAACATCCAGTATGGCGCTTGGGACCGTCTCGACAGCGAGAAACCGTTTATCCCTGGCTATGGTGAACGTCCTCTGGGAGCCAACTTCTATCCAGTCGACATGACGGACGATGAGTTCAAAGCACTTGACGATCCTCTTAAAGAGAGCCAGTACAGTGTCATCCGTCGCGATGAAAACGGCAAATTGTATGTCCTGCCTTACCATGAAGCCTACAAGGATCAGTTGGCAAAGGTTGACGAACTGCTCGAACAGGCTATAGCTCTTGCCGAAAACGAGGGTCTGAAGAAATACCTCGAGGCCCGTCGCGAGGCTTTCCGCACCGACGACTATTTCCAGAGCGACATGGTATGGATGGACATGAAAGACTCGAAGCTCGACTTTGTCGTTGGCCCTATCGAGAACTACGATGATGCCCTCCATGGTCTGAAATGCTCGCAGGAGGCTTACGTCCTCATCAAAGACGAGGAGTGGAGCAACGACCTCAGCAAGTTCGCCGCCATGCTGCCGGAGATGCAGAAACTCCTGCCGTGCGACGAAAAGTACAAGAAAGAAGTTCCCGGAACCGACTGCGACATCAACGTTTACGATGTGGTCTACTATGGTGGCGACTGCAATGCCGGCTCGAAGACCATTGCCATCAACCTGCCCAACGACGAGCGCGTGCAGCTGGCTAAAGGCAGCCGCCGTCTGCAGCTCAAGAATGCTATGCGTGCCAAATTCGACAACATCATGATTCCCATCGCCAAACTGATGGTTTGCGACGAACAGGTCGACAGCGTCACCTTCAACGCATTCTTCGGCAACACCTGCTACCATGAAGTGGCTCACGGCCTTGGCATCAAGAATA
>CAMOFI010000001.1 GCA_946613135.1 uncultured Bacteroidales bacterium | reverse complement strand
TTTTCAGAGCCAAAGAAATGTCAACGAAGATAATTACTCGAATTTTAGAGGTCACTTTATGTCTAAAAGGTGTATGAAAGAGAGTTTTCTTTATTGTCATTTTAAGAAATCAATAGAATAGGTGATATGTATGATTTTCTTGTAGTTGGAGCCGGATTGTATGGCTCTGTTTTTGCACACGAAGCCACTTTGCGTGGGAAAAAATGTCTTGTCGTCGAACGGCGTGACCATATAGGTGGCAATTGCTATACAGACACTGTGGCCGGCATCAATGTTCATCGCTATGGTGCCCATATTTTCCATACCAAGGATGAGCGGGTGTGGCGCTATATGCAGCAGTTCTGTACATTCAACCATTACATTAACAGCCCAATAGCAAATTACAAGGGTGAGTTGTACAATCTGCCGTTCAACATGAATACATTCTGCCGGCTTTGGCCGGATGTGCACACACCCGACCAGGCATTGCGGCGTATAGACGAGCAACGTGAAGAGATAGAGAATCCACGCAACCTCTACGAGCAAGGCATGAAACTTGCCGGCAAGGACATATTCGAAAAGCTTATCAAGGGCTATTCGGAAAAACAGTGGGGAAGGGCTGCAGATGAAATTCCTGCTTTTGTGTTGCGCCGTGTTCCGCTGCGTTTCACATTCGACAACAACTATTTCAACGACCCGTTCCAGGGCATTCCTGTCGGCGGGTACACAAGAGTGTTCGAAAAGTTGCTCGACGGGGTGGAAGTCAGGCTGAATGCCGATTTTCTTGCCGACCGGGAAAACCTTATGAAGATGGCAGAGCGCATAGTGTATACTGGTCCCATCGACGCATTTTTCGATTTCCGCTTGGGAAGACTCAACTTCCGCTCGCTGCGTTTTGAACATAAGCTGCTTGAGGGAGTCGCCAATTTTCAGGGAAATGCGGTTTTCAACTACACCGACGCCGAAACACCATACACCCGTGTCATCGAACACAAACATTTCGAATTCGGTGCTCAACCCGATACCGTAGTCACCTACGAGTATCCGCAAGAGTGGTCACCAGGACTCGAACCGTATTATCCAATAAACGACGACCGAAACAACAATATGGCGGAAGCGTATAGGTCTCTTGCCGCCCAAAACGACAAGGTGTGGTTTGGCGGTCGCCTTGCCGAATACCGCTACTATGACATGGACCAGACCGTCGCGCAAGTTCTCGGACACCCATGGCTTCAATGATTCGAAATATTTGTGTATTTTTGCAAATTGTACGAATTGTGCGTTTGTAAGATAATTGATTAAAAATCTGTTATATAGTATATCGTGAAACACGCTAATATTGACAAACTTATCGTAATTGGCGACCGTGTGCTGATACAGCCAGGCACTGCATCGCAGCGTACCAAAAGCGGTCTGTATCTGCCTGCTGGCTATCAGGATAAGGAAGAAATCCAGTCGGGCTACATCCTAAAATGTGGTCCAGGATATGCGTTGCCAAATATCGATAACGACGAACCATGGAATTCCAAAGATAAAGAGCCCAAATACCTTCCGTTGCAAGTACAACCTGGCGATTTGGCACTTTTTATACAGAAAAGCGCCGTTGAAATCAAGTATGATAACGAGAAATATTATATCGTTCCACAAAGTGCAATTCTTCTTGTGGAACGCGACGAGTTTGTATGATGCAAAAAGTATTGTCCGTTTATCGTTTGCTTGATATTCATCCCGGTTCCCTTTTATAATCCATTTATCATTGTTTTTCTTTAAATTATCACTAAATGACTTCAAACGAGATAAGAACCAAATTTCTGCAGTTTTTTGAAAGCAAAAACCATCATGTAGTACCTTCTGCTCCTATGGTTGTCAAAAACGACCCGACACTCATGTTCTGCAATGCAGGAATGAACCAGTTCAAAGACATTTTCTTGGGAAACAGTGTGGCTCAGTGGCCACGTGTCTGCGATTCGCAAAAGTGCTTGCGCGTCAGTGGCAAACACAACGATCTCGAAGAGGTGGGACACGATACATACCACCATACCATGTTTGAGATGCTCGGCAATTGGAGTTTTGGCGACTACTTCAAAAAGGACGCCATTTCCTATGCCTGGGAGTTCCTTACTGATGTCATGAAAATTGATAGCCGTAATTTGTATGTCACGGTTTTTGGAGGCGACGAAAAAGAAGGGCTCACTATGGACTCCGAAGCATACGAATACTGGAAAGATATAGTTCCTGCAGACCATATCCTCAAAGGGTCGAAAAAGGACAACTTCTGGGAGATGGGAGACCAAGGCCCGTGTGGTCCTTGCAGCGAGATACATATAGACCTGCGCGACGAATCGGACAAAGCCAAGATTGCCGGTGCCGAACTTGTCAACAAAGACAACCCTCTGGTTATCGAGATATGGAACCTCGTTTTCATGCAGTTTAACCGCCTTGCTAACGGAACACTCGAACCTTTGAAAGCCAAACATATAGATACTGGTATGGGTTTCGAGCGGCTTTGTATGGTGATGCAAGGCAAAAAGTCAAATTACGATACTGACGTTTTCCAACCGCTAATCCAGGAACTGGCACGTAAGTCAGGATCGGTATATGGCAATGACGAAAAGAAGGATATTGCCATGCGAGTATGTGCCGACCATCTGCGTGCTGTCAGTTTCTCTATCGCCGACGGCCAGCTTCCGTCTAACGCCAAGGCAGGCTACGTGATCCGCCGCATTCTGCGCCGTGCCGTGCGCTATGGCTATACGTTTTTAGGATTCAAAGAGCCCTTCCTCCATACACTGGTACCGACACTTGTGGGCCAGATGGGAGCCCAGTTCCCTGAACTGGCGAAACAACAGGAACTCGTTGTCAGAATTATACAGGAGGAGGAACAGTCGTTCCTGAAGACTCTGTCGAACGGAATACTTAAATTTGAAAACTATATCGCCAAGGCCCTTGAACGCGAAACAACTTGTGATGCTTGCGAACAGAAAGTCAAAGTGGACAAGGTTATCGATGGAGCTTTCGCTTTCGAACTTTTCGACACCTATGGTTTCCCGATAGACCTCACACAACTCATGGCTTCCGAAAAAGAATGGACTGTGGATATGGAAGGTTTCTCGAAAGGTTTAGCAGAACAGAAAGACCGTAGCCGTGCTGCCGCGAAAACAGAGAATGACGACTGGGTTGAGTTGATCCCGGATGTCGAAGAAGAATTTGTTGGCTACGACCAGCTGGTCAGCGATGTCCGTATTGTGCGTTATCGTCATGTGCGTACCAAAGACCGCGAGTTTTTCCAGCTCGTGTTCGACCGCACGCCATTCTATGGCGAGGGTGGCGGCCAGGTAGGTGATGTGGGAACTATCGGATGCGGAGAAGAAGTCATCCCGATTGTCGACACAAAAAAGGAAAACAATCTTATTGTTCATATAGTCACAAAGCTGCCGTCGAATCTGAGTGCCGTTTTCAAGGCCGAAGTCGACCGCTGCCGTCGCTTTGCCATACAGTGCAACCATAGTGCAACCCACTTGTTGCACAAGGCACTGCGTAATGTCCTTGGACAGCATGTGGAGCAGAAAGGTTCGCTCGTCGACGACCAGCGTCTGCGTTTCGATTTCTCTCATTTCGCAAAACTCTCGAAAGAGGAAATCCGCGAGATTGAAAAGCAGGTCAATATCGACATCTGGCATGCAATCCCACTCGAAGAGCACCGAGCCATGCCTATCGAGGAGGCTCGCAAACTTGGTGCCATGGCACTGTTTGGCGAGAAATATGGTGACAAGGTACGTGTGGTTAAATTCGGCGACAGCGTAGAGTTCTGTGGCGGTACCCATACTGACAACACAGGCCATATCGGATCGTTCCGTATTGTCAGCGAAGGAGCTGTTGCAGCAGGTATGCGTCGTATCGAAGCTGTTACAGGAGGCGGAGCCGCTCGTTATGTTGACAGTATGCAGGACCAGCTCGAAGCTGTCAAGACATTGCTGAAGAATCCTAAGGATCTTGCAGCTTCCATAGAACGCCTGCAGGAAGAAAATTCGTCTTTGCGAAGCCAGATTGCCGCTTTCCAGAAAGAAAAAGTCGCATCGGTATGCAAGTCGCTTGCCGCCGAACTCGTCGAGAACCCGTTATTGGCCAAGCGCATGGACTGCGATTTGATGCAACTCAAGGACGGGGTGATGCAGCTGCGCACAGATCATCCGGATATGGCTCTTGTTTTAGGCAGTGTCGTCGATGATAAACCGCAACTTATGATATGCCTGGGACAGAATCGTGTTGATGCAGGCCTCAATGCATCGACTATAATCCGACTCGCCGGCAAGGAAATACAAGGTGGCGGTGGCGGACAACCGGCCTATGCAACAGCAGGAGGCAAGAACCCTCAAGGAGTGGATATGGCTTTAGAAATAGCTGTAAAAGAGATAAATAAATAAAATTGAAAGCAGTTAAAGGAAATATTCGCCGATACCATATCGAGTCGGTGATCCATTCAGACCAGCTTGCGACAGTCTATAAAGCTTTTGCCCGCCACAGGGCGGGCAAAAGCCTAAGACGTCGTTATTATGCGTTGCTTTCGGTGGAGAGCACTGCGTCGTTTTCCGATTTTAACAATGCTCTTCAACACTCACTGATAACGGCCACAACCCCGTTGCGTATAGAAGAGGAATTTGTACTCGAAGGCATTCAATATGTTGTTGTTGCCAAAGGCGAGGCAAAAAAGAGGCGTGTTAATCCCCTGCAGCCTTATTACAACAAAGGCTATCTTATGCTTGTACTTGCTGCAATCATATTCATATTGCTAATCGTCAAGCATTTTCAGTAGCAGAGGACTCAGTCTTCGCTTTTCAGTTTTGTAAATACCGCCTCGGGCACTTCGCGCTCTCTGTAGTGATAGTTGCACTCTGCTTCTGAATAGTTAGGATCAAGGTATATGGTTCCTGATATTTTTGTGCCTCCATGCAACATGCGGTCTGAACCATAGATTACAACGACGTTCTGGTATTCTTCATTGTATCGATTGATATAGCTGCCTCCTATCGAGTCCGGACTCGACAATGCAACAGCATAGCCTACTTCTGATATACCATTGCAAATCTCGTAGTCGACGACGGTGCCTGTAAAATCAAAATCGTCATGGTGCTCGCACGATGCAAATAGCACAACTGCCAAAACAAATCCGATAGCGTGTTTCATTTTTTTTTCGCTTGTGATTCTTATTTGTTGTAGTTATTTCAACTCTCCACACCGAATTCCCTTAATGCGGCATTCAATGATGTCTTTTTGTCAGTGCTTTCTTTGCGCTGTCCGATGATAAGTGCACAACTTACCGAATAGTCGCCAGCAGGGAAGTGTTTTGTATAACTGCCGGGAATCACCACACTGCGTGGCGGAACGTATCCGTTGTAGTAGACCGGCTCTGATTTGCTCACGTCAATTATGTGGGTGCTTCCTGTTATCACCGTGTTCGCGCCTAATACGGCCTCGGCGCCGATATGGGCACCTTCTACCACAATGCATCGCGATCCTATGAAGCAATGGTCCTCAATGATTACCGGTGCTGCTTGCACGGGCTCAAGTACGCCGCCGATTCCGACGCCGCCGCTGAGGTGGACGTTCTTGCCTATCTGTGCGCAGCTGCCTACTGTGGCCCACGTGTCTATCATGGTGCCGCTATCCACGTAGGCACCGATGTTGACATAAGAGGGCATCATTACAACACCCTTTGCGAGAAAAGATCCATAGCGTGCTGTTGCAGGAGGCACAACACGGACTCCCAATTCGGCATAGTTCCGCTTGAGAGGAATTTTGTCGTAGTACTCAAAGGGGCCAGCCTCTATAGTTTCCATTCCGCATATCGGGAAGTACATCAATACGGCTTTTTTGACCCATTCGTTTACACGCCAGCCATGTCCTTCAGGCTCGGCAACTCTCAGTATGCCACTGTCAAGTTTTGCAACTACTTCTCTTATGGCTGCTTGAACGTCGTCGGATTTCAATAACTCACGGTTTTCGAACGCATTCTCAATAATCCCTTGTGTTGTCATTTATTTTTTTTCAATTGTTTACAATAAAAATCATTTTTTTGAGTAATTACAAAAGTACAAAAAAAAATCAATTCTCAATCTCAATTATTCAACTTCTTGACGTTCAACTGTCAATGCAGTCATCTTTTTAAATATGAAGTTCAATATACGATATGCTGTCCTTTTGTTGGTTGGGTTTATTTGCATCAACACTCTTTCGGCTCAAAACAAAGATGTTATGAGTGCCTACGAGCGTAATATGCAGCCTTTGATAGAAAAAGTCAAAGATGCACCGACCGACAATGAACGCTATAACGCAAACGAACAGTTTGTCCAGCTGATGGACGAAGCTCTTCATGTGGACGAATCATTCTATTGGAAATGGAATTTGGGCAACTATGTCTCTGTGCTCACATCGAGCGACCGTCAGTTCAGGATCATTACCTGGCCTGTCGTTCGAGACAATGGCGAATATGAGTGTTTCGGTTTTGTGCAGTCGTACAACGATAGGACAGACGAATATGATGTATATGTGCTCAACGACAAGTCGGACGAGTTGATTTCGGTCAACGAAGAGACATTGGGTCCAGAAAATTGGCTCGGCAGCGTCTATCAGGATCTGGTGGAAACAAAACATGAGGGCAGGACCTATTACACACTTATCGGCTGGACAGGAGTCAACGCGCTGACCCAGCGCAAGGTCATAGAGCCGATTCTGTTTCGGAGCAACAATTCCCGTCCTCAGTTTGGGCAGGCCCTTTTCCGTCGCGAGAAGAATCTGCGGCGCTTGGTGCTTGAATATTCGCGCGACGCAATGGTCAACGTGCGTTTCGACGAGCAGATAGTACGCACTTACGAAAATAAGAAAGTCAAGAAAAACGGACGGACATACAATATACAGGTCCCTCACGAAGAGAAAATGAAAATGATTCTCTTCGACGAGATTGCACCAATGTTACCCGGCATGGAGGGTCTACCTCAATATTATGTTCCTACAGGCACCGAACAGGCCTATGTCTTCGTTAATGGCAGATGGGAGTTGAAGGACAATGCCCAGGGTAGGCTATCAGACCAGAAACTCAACAAAGAATTTGAACCTTTGCCAAAACAGGTTCCAACATACCAGGTCGAGAAGTGAAACATTTAATGGTATTTTTCCCCTGCCATAGGCTATAACAAAAGACAATCAGACAAATTAACAATCAAACATACACACTTATAACTGCAAACTTGTAATGAATGGTGTCGTATTAGAAAATATTTCCAACCCACAGGATCTTCGCCATCTGCCTGTCTCCGACCTTCCGCAGCTGGCTTTGGAACTGCGCAACTATATTATTGATACACTTGCTCACCACCCGGGCCATCTGGCCTCTTCACTTGGCACTGTCGAGTTGTGCATAGCACTACACTATGTATTCAATACACCTGACGACAAAGTCATCTTTGATGTGGGACATCAGGCCTACGCCCACAAGATTCTGACCGGGCGCCGCGACGCTTTTCCGACAATCCGCACCTATGGCGGCATCAGCGGTTTCCCTAAAATGGAAGAAAGCCCATACGATGCCTTTGGCACAGGACACTCGTCGACCTCGATTTCAGCAGCCCTCGGCATGGCAATGGCATCAAAGCTGCAGGGCAACGTCGACAGACAGCATATCGCCGTTATAGGTGATGGCTCGCTTACGGGCGGCGAAGCTTTCGAGGCCCTTAACAATGCTGGCGTGTCGAAAGCCAACATTATTGTGGTCCTCAATGACAACGGGATTTCTATCGACAAAGCCGTTGGCGGTCTAAGCCGCTACCTTGTCAAGATTACAGCGTCGAGGCAATACAACGACCTCAAAGAGCGTGTGTGGCGCAAAACAGGCGGCGACAAAGGCCGGTCGCGCAGCAGGAATTTTTTCTCAAAGACACTTGCCGCTCTCAAATCCTCGTTGCTCGATGGAGCAAACTTGTTCGAAAGCCTTGGTTTCCGTTATTTTGGTCCTATCGATGGCCACGATACTCGTCAGCTCGTCGAGACTCTCGACCAGCTCAAGCGCCTGAAAGGACCGAAACTTCTGCACATAGTCACTACCAAAGGCAAAGGCCTCAAAGCGGCCGAAAACAACCCTGTCACATATCATGCCCCCGGTCGATTCGATGCCGAAACGGGTGTGCAACTGAATAAAGAATCGGACAATCAGCCGCCCAAATACCAGGACGTTTTCGGTCATACAATCGTCGAACTGGCCGAGCAGAACAAAAAAATTGTCGGTATTACACCGGCAATGCCTACAGGGTGTTCGTTGAACATGATGATGGAACAGATGCCCGACAGGGCATTCGATGTGGGTATAGCCGAGCAGCATGCTGTCACGTTCGCTGCGGGCCTTGCAGCACAGGGCATGGTTCCTTTTTGCAACATCTATTCGTCGTTTATGCAGCGTGCCTATGATCAGGTAATCCATGATGTGGCTTTGCAAAAACTTCATGTGGTTATGTGTCTTGATAGGGCAGGACTGGTGGGCGAGGACGGTTCGACACACCACGGGGCGTTTGATATGGCAGCATTGCGAATGGTGCCGAATCTCACGATATGTGCACCGATGGACGAACACGAGCTTCGTAATATGATGTTCACTGCTCAAGCCGACGACAGCGGACCCTTTGTTATCCGCTATCCGCGAGGGGCATCAGTACATTCAGATTGGAAAAACCCGATGCAGAGGCTTCCCATAGGCAAGGGACGCTGTGTTGCAGAGGGCAAAAACGTGGCTCTGCTGACGATAGGACATATAGGCAACGAGGCAGCCAGGGCACGTGAGGAATTGTCGAAACAGGGAATCTCTGTCGGACAATATGATATGCGCTTCGTCAAACCTATAGATACTGATTTGCTCGACAATGTGGCACGGCAATTTCGGCATGTCGTCACCGTCGAAGACGGATGCCTCGAGGGTGGTTTTGGCAGTGCCGTTGTCGAATACTACCAGCAACGTAGGTCCTCTGATGAGTCATATCCGCTTCCGGAAATTACCCGACTGGGTATCCCCGACAGGTTTATCATGCATGGCACCGTTGGTCAGTTGCGTCACGAATGTGGCATCGATGCCGAATCCATATTGGCTACCTTGCAAAACATTCTGTCATAGACCTTACAATGCGTAAGCCAATGAAAATACTGCTGTTTGTTCTCCTGGTTGCAATCGCACTTCCGTTGCATGCTGCAGATTTCAAGAAGGTGATTGAGGGTACCACATATTGCTTTACAATATTGCATTCTCCACATCAATTGCCTACAAATAAGAATATCCACGGCAATAAGACTGTGGACAACAGAGGTGCTGTGGCGATTGGAATAAACAGTTGCGACGATGGTCATGGCGTGTGGAATAGAAAAAAAGAGCAGTCCATAAGGCTGGTCCTGCCCACGGAGGTCTCATATGACGGCGACAAGTATGTCGTCACCGAGATAGCATCAAGGGCTTTTGCCGGGTGCGAAGGCTTGGTATCGGTAACTGTTCCGACAACAGTCACAAACATCGGCGATGCAGCGTTTGCGGACTGTCCGGACCTTCAGACAGTTGTTGTCAATAGTGATAGTGTGCAGATATCGTACAACTGCATGGAGGGATGTGGCGCAATCGACAGTATTGTTGTAGGTCCGACAGCAAGGTGTATCAATCCTTTCGCGTTCAGCAGCGTGCCTAATGTCAAAAATATTGTTTTTCTTGCCGAACAGCCGTCGTCAATGCAGAGCCTTTTCTATGCGAACAAAGGACATGCCAGTATTACTTTTGGCTCTAAAGTCACTGTCGTGCCACAGTTCCTATGTTTTAATTTTTCAGGTCTCAGCTCCGTCGAGTTTGCCGGCGACGATTCGCAGGTTACTATAATTGGTCAGTATGCATTTGCTGGATGCACATCCGTCTTGGATATTGTTTTCCCTGAAAAACTTGCAATAATCAAATCCAACGCATTCGCCTATTGCCGATTTCGATCGCTTGACTTTTCGTCTGCTAATCCACCGATACTCGACGATGCCCCTTTCTTCGGAGGAGACAGTACTACGAGGGTGACCATTCCTTGTGGAAGCCTGCAGACATATACTAATTCTGCTGTCGGACGTATTTTCAAGAATGTTTCCTATGTTGCAGGATGCCCCATAGATCCTCTTGTCCAGGAGGTTGTCTACATCCACGACACAGTCTACATCCACGACACAGTCTACCTGCCCGAAGAACAATTCCGTCAGCGTTTTGACGAGCTGCCATCAAATTCTATGTACGACAACGTGGAGGTCGATGTCGAACATCTGATTGGCGATATCGATCCGGCGGAATGGATATCTATTGACGGTAGAATTGTTTGCATCACAAAAGCCCGTCAATTGGAAGGAATTCAGGTCCGTTTGTACGACGAGAGGGGAGTATTGGTCGTCGATGACCGTGTACCGGCGTCATATCCGGCAGACAACTTTTTCATCAAGGCTCCAGAACGCAAACGCTATTTTCTGATTATCGGCACATTGGATGCTATTAATGTTGACGTGAGACACCAGAAAATAGGCCTCTGAAAAAAAATATTTTGCCATTCCAAATTGTTGTTGTATTTTTGTAAATCACACTTTTGTGTCATGTTGCTGATTGTGAGCAATATGATTGTAGATTGTGCTTTTTTTGAATAACGAAAATCTAAAATAATATAATAAATAATAAACAATTATGACACCATCACACATTGAACACATTGGTATTGCTGTTACCAATTTGGAAGAAGCTATCAAGTATTGGGAAAATGTTATGGGCCTCAAATGCTATGCCATTGAGGAGGTAGTAGACCAGAAGGTGAAAACTGCATTCTTCAAAATCGGGGATGTCAAAATCGAGCTCCTGGAACCTACATGTCCGGAAAGCACCATAGCTTCATTTATTGAAAAAAACGGTGGCAAGGGCGGAATGCATCATATCGCCTTTGCAGTCGAAAACACTGACGAAGCTCTGAATGAGTGCAAGGAGAAAGGCGTCCGTCTTATCGACCAGCAGTCGCGTGGCGGTGCAGAAGGCCTCCATATCGGATTCCTCCATCCCAAAAGCACACTTGGTGTTCTTACAGAACTCTGCTGCAAATAAACCGATTAAGAATTTTCGGGGTCTACCAATGCCGCTAAGAGCAACGGGAAGCCTCACAATATAAACCAACAAACAGTTCAAATAATGGCTTTTGAAGAAAAAATAAAAGAACTTCTCGACAAGAGAAGTGAAGCCAAGATGGGCGGCGGCCAAAAACGTATTGACAAGCAGCACGAACAAGGCAAACTCACTGCCCGCGAACGTATTGCCCTGCTCCTCGACGAAGGCTCTTTCGAGGAATTCGACATGTTCGTTACCCATCGTTGTACAAATTTCGACATGCAGAAGCAGTCTTATCTCGGTGATGGCGTAGTTACAGGCTACGGCACCATCGATGGCCGTCTGGTGTATGTTTTCGCTCAGGACTTTACCGTTTTTGCTGGTTCTCTGTCCGAAACCATGTCTCTCAAAATCTGCAAAGTTATGGACCAGGCCATGAAGGTCGGAGCACCTGTCATAGGCCTTAACGACTCTGGTGGAGCCCGTATTCAGGAAGGCTGCAACTCATTGGCAGGATATGCAGAAATCTTTGAACGCAACATTCTTGCTTCTGGAGTCGTTCCTCAGATTTCAGCTATCTTCGGCCCTTGCGCTGGCGGCTCGGTCTATTCGCCTGCACTTACCGACTTCATTCTCATGTCTAAAGAGAACAGCTACATGTTCCTTACCGGTCCGAAGGTTGTCAAGACCGTCACCGGAGAGGATGTTACGACCGACAAACTCGGTGGCGCAATGGTACATGCCACCAAGTCGGGTGTCGCTCACTTTGTCGGCGAGACAGAAGAGGCTACACTTCAGCTTATCCGCGATATCGTCAGCTATATTCCTTCCAACAATTTTGAAGAGGCTCCTTATGTGCCGACAGAAGATCCTATCGACCGTCTCGAGGACAGCCTCAACACCATTATCCCTGAGAACCCCAACCAGGCCTACGATGTCAAGGATATCATCCATGCTATTGTCGATGATGGCAAATTCCTTGAAGTGCATGAAAAATTTGCCCCCAACCTCGTTGTCGGCTTCGCTCGCTTTGGAGGCGTTTCGGTAGGCGTTGTCGCCAACCAGCCCAAGTCGATGGCTGGCGTCCTCGACTGCAACAGCAGCCGCAAAGGTGCCCGTTTTGTCCGTTTCTGCGACGCATTCAATATTCCCATTGTCACCCTTGTCGATGTTCCTGGATTCCTTCCCGGTACGGGTCAGGAGTATGCCGGTGTTATCGCACATGGAGCCAAGTTCCTCTTTGCCTATGGCGAGGCTACGGTTCCCAAGGTAACGGTAACTCTTCGCAAATCATATGGAGGAGCCCATATCGTTATGTCATGTAAGCAGTTGCGCAGCGACATCAACTACGCATGGCCTACAGCACAGATTGCAGTTATGGGTGCCAGCGGTGCCACGGAGGTCCTTCAAGGACGTGCCTTGAAAGAAATCACGGATCCCGAAGAGAAAGCCAAGTTCATGGCCGAAAAAGAGAAAGAGTACAATGACCAGTTCGCAAATCCTTACAACGCTGCCAAATATGGCTATATCGATGATGTAATCGAGCCGCGTAACACACGTTTCCGCGTCATTCGTGCCCTCCAGACTCTTGCCACAAAGAAGGATTCGCTGCCGATGAAAAAACACTGCAACATCCCGTTGTAGTCTTCATAGTTAATTTGTAATCTTTTATTTATTACAACCATCGGCCTTGAATACTTGAAAGATGCATATTAATGAAATAAATAATAATAACAAAATTCAAATAAACAGGTTAGATTCATTTGATACTTTTTGAACGTTACGGAAAATAATCCGACGGTTCAATAATATCTTTTAACAAGCCGCTTTACTAATATTTAAATACAAAAAAATGAAAAAAGTTTTAATTTCAGGATTCTTAGGAATCGCTTTCGCATTCGCAATGGTATCATGCAATGGCAACGCCGAAACAACCGACTCTGTATGTGACACCACAGGTGCTACTATGGAACAGACCGAGCAATGCATGAAGCACTGCCAAATGACATGCCCTGACAGCGTTTGCCTCGCTGCCAACTGCGAAAACTGCACTTGCCCTGACAGCAGCGCTTGCCACCAGAAACCCGCCTGCCAAGGTGATGGTAACTGCTGCAAGAAAGATCAGGCACAGGGCGAATGCTGCAAAAAAGCTGAAGGCGAAGGTTGCGCCAACGCCCAAGGCTGTAAGAAAGAGTGTGAGCATAAGAATTAATTGTTCCGCTCTTGCTATTTCGGAACGAAGGTGCCGCTTTTCATAGCGGCACCTGATGGTCCGGAATGATGTTTTGTTTTATTATTACAGACATATTATTATTATGAATATATTTTTAAAAACATTGACGGCTGGCATCTTCATTGCTGCATTCTGCACAAACGTCACGCTTGCCCAGAATCCTCTGCCTGATCCTGCCGACACTGTGTTGACACATTTTGAGACCAACAATCCGCAAAGCGGCATAGGAGTGGATGTGACTGATTTTGTATCTGTTCCTATGTGCTATGTCGGTAATCAGGATCTCTTTGTTGTCATCGACAGTATCGACAACACCGTTGATCTCGTCTTTCGTCGCGAAAAGATGTACTTCGACTCTACAATACGAATTGTTGTCGACGAATCCAAGGGACGTCATGACTTGGACAACGTCTTGCGCCCCAAGAGCGTAGGCTATTATGACGGCTATGTCCTGTTTATTGCATCGGCAAAGAAAGACTCGTCTTACCTCGCTGTATGCGATATGAATGGAAATATTGTAAAGCGACTGGATTTCAATTGCTGTTCCTATGCTTTCAAAGTGTTCCCGGATGAACTGATAGTTTTCGGACGCAACCAGCTGGGCTACGATATCAATGTTGTCAGCCTTGCTGATGGAATAGAAGGCATGCAACTCGGAGAGGGCCGCAGCACACGACTCCATTACCATGTGCCTAAACAAGCCGACCGCATACGCGAATCGGATCCAATCGGTATTGGACTTACTGTTGTAGCAGTTTCTGTGGTGTTTCTCGCCCTGCTTTGCATCTCGTTAATACTGAAGGGCTATGGCAAGCTGATCATGAAGACTCAAGATCGTAAGGCCAAGAATTCAAGTGTCACCAAGGCAACAGACAGTTCTGCAACTCCAGCCTCGCAGACTTCAGGCGAAATCTATGCTGCTATAGCTGCTGCCATTTATATGTATGACGAAGAGATGCATGATGACGAGAACACTGTTATCACAATTCAGAAAGTGGAGCGCGCCTGGACCCCCTGGAATGCCAAGTTCTACAACATGAACCGTTATTTTATTAACAAAAGATAAAAGCCATCAGAAACATGAAAAATTTCAAATTTAAAATAAACGGCACTGAATATTCAGTCGATATCAATGAGGTCGAAGGCCAGGAAATATCACTTGACGTAAACGGAACCCCATATAAGGTTACTGTTGACAAGGAATTGAAACAGAAACAGGTAACCATGACAACCCGCACAGCTCCGCGTGTCAGTGCTGCACCCGGCGGCGCCGTACAGACTTCTTCGCCTTCTCCTGCAGCAAAGGGTTCAAAGGTTACGACCCCTCTGCCTGGAACAATCCTTGATGTCTTTGTCAATGTCGGCGACAGTGTCAAGGCCGGTCAGACTGTTGTCCTTCTCGAGGCTATGAAGATGGAAAACAACATCGAAGCCGATGTTGATGGAACCGTCAAGGAAGTCAAAGTCAGAAAGGGCGACTCGGTGCTCGAAGGCGATGTAATGGTCGTTATCGGTTAATTGTTTTTGTTTATTAATTATTAATTTCCTAAAATGAATATTTTAGCATCTGGTGGTTTCATGGACTTTATGTCTACGCAACTTGTGCAGTTTCTCCACTACACAGGATTTGCCAACGTAGAGTGGGGCCACATAATAATGATTTTAATAGGTTTGATATTCATCTTTTTGGGTATCAAGAAGGAATTCGAGCCACTGCTTCTCGTTCCTATCGGATTTGGTATGATAGTGGGCAATATACCTTTCTATCCAGGCCTAAAGATAGGTATCTATGAAGATGGTTCGGTGCTTCATATCCTTTACCATGGAGTTCAGAACGGATGGTATCCTCCGCTCATATTCCTCGGTATTGGTGCAATGACCGACTTCTCGGCAATGCTCAGCAATCCAAAGCTTATGCTCATCGGTGCTGCAGCTCAGGTGGGTATCTTCGCCGCATACATGGGCGCTTTGGCTCTTGGATTTGCTCCTAACGAGGCCGGTGCTATCGGTATTATTGGCGGTGCAGACGGCCCGACAGCAATTTTCCTGTCTTCTCAGCTTGCTCCTGACTTGATGGGTGCCATCGCTGTGTCGGCATATTCTTATATGGCTCTTGTGCCTGTCATCCAGCCGCCCATCATGCGCCTGCTGACAACTAAGAAGGAGCGCACCATACGCATGCGTCCTCCGCGTCAGGTTACAAAACTCGAGAAGATTTCGTTCCCGATTCTTGGACTCATTTTCTGTGCTTTCATAGTGCCGTCGGGCCTTCCTCTGCTCGGAATGCTTTTCTTTGGTAACCTGTTGAAGGAGTGTGGCGTTACCAAGCGTCTCTCGGAGGTTGCTTCTAATGCAATAGTCAATATCTGTACTCTCCTTATCGGTATCACTGTTGGAGCATCCACGCAGGCCACGACGTTCCTTACAGGTCGTTCGGTACTGATTTTTGCGCTTGGAGCAGGATCGTTCATTGTTGCCACATTCTTTGGAGTATTGTTCGTCAAGTTTATGAACCTTTTCCTGAAGGAAGGCAACAAAATCAATCCTCTTATTGGCAACTCTGGCGTTTCGGCAGTACCCGATGCCGCTCGTGTGTCAAACAATGTCGGATTAGAGTATGACAAGACCAACTACCTCCTCCAGCATGCGATGGGTCCCAACGTCGCTGGCGTTGTAGGCTCGGCTGTTGCCGCCGGTATTCTGCTGGCATTCCTGCACTAAGCATTGTTATAGATGAAATTGTTTTCATAATCATAATGTTTGTTGGAGGGCGTCGTTTTCGACGCTCTCTTTTTTTGTTTGCTGTGTGCAATAATCAGACGAAAAGAACGTTAAATAATAAAACTTTTTTCTTGTCTTTGACATAATATGCCTAATCAAGTTACCAAAATAGTTCTTACCGGAGGGCCATGCGCTGGCAAAACGACAGCACTTGCCAGAATAGTCGAGCATTTTTCCGGGATGGGATTTACAGTCTATACTGTTCCGGAAGCTGCTACACTTTTCAGCCAGTCGGGTATTAATTTCCAGACAGCGAACGAGATGTTGTTCTTTGAAAGCGAAAAACAACTCATGCATTTCCAAATGGAACTCGAAGACCGGATTGAGCGTATAGCCTCGACGTCAGTCCAGCCGGCGCTCATAGTATGTGATCGCGGGACGATGGATATCCGTGCCTATATGCCGCCACAGGTATGGGACAAGCTGCTTGCTGCGGTCGGCACATCTGTAGTACAGCTTCGCGACGCGCGCTATGCTGCGGTAATCCACATGTCGACAGCAGCCAAAGGAGCAGAACGGTTCTATACGCTGGCCAACAACCAGGCTCGTAGAGAAACCCCTGAACAGGCGTGCGTAATAGACGACCGCCTCATCTCGGCATGGACGGGGCATCCGCATCTTCGAGTGATAGGAAACGATTGCAGTTTCGAAGAGAAAATCAATCGCGTCTTGAAGGAAATCTCTAATGTCGTGGGTGTACCAGAGCCGATAGAGATTGAACGTAAATACCTTGTTGAACTTATCGGTGAAGTGCCAAACAGCAATGTCAGCGATATACGACAGACGTATCTCACACCCGTCGACGGGAAAGAACGCAGGGTCCGAATGAGGGGAGAGGATGGAAACAATATATACTTTCTGACAGTCAAGATACGGCTGGCTTCCGACCGCAGCTACGAACAAGAACGGCGTATTGACGAATCTACATACCATCAGCTTCTCGGCGAAGCAAACCCGAAGAAACGGACCATCGTAAAACGCCGTCGTTGTTTCGTATGGGCTGACCAATATTTCGAACTCGACCAATTCGTTGAACCGGAGCTTCCTTACCTTATGCTTGAGATTGAAGACGCCACACGGCCAGAGGATGTGAAGTTTCCTCCTTTCATCCGTGTAATCCGCGACGTGACTGGTAATCCTGATTATTATAACTCCAATCTTGCAAAAAAATGAACAATAATTTGACGGTTCTACATAACGTCTCACTATTGCCTTACAATACCTTTGGGATAGATGTCAGCACGGAACAGCTTGTAGAGGTGAAGCCTTCAGGCAGCGGGTCTCCAGCCTCCCGTTATGCTCATGCTATCGAAGAACTGTATGAAGGCAGGATGTTCGACAGACCATACCTTGTACTGGGTGCGGGAAGTAACATCGTTTTTACAAAAGATTATCACGGCACTGTTATATTAATGTCAAAGGGTGGGGTGAATGCCAGTCCTCTTGGCGAAGAGGCCACACTTGTCAGTGCCGATGCCGGAATGTTGCTCGACGATGTAATACAGTGGAGTATTGAGCACGATCTCTATGGTATCGAAAATCTGTCAGCCATTCCCGGCACGGTTGGTGCCTCTGTGGTTCAGAATGTAGGGGCCTATGGCGTCGAAGCCAAAGATGTTGTTTACTGCGTGGATGCATACGATTTGAAGCAGAAGGAGTTTGTGACATTGAAGGCTGAAGAATGCTGCTTCGGCTATCGTGACTCCATATTCAAGCACAACCCAGGGCGCTACATTGTCATCAATGTCTCATACCGCCTCTTTCATACATTCCGGCCAAATCTTGCATATCAGGCTATTACCTCGCTACCACATTCTTCGGCCATAGAATTGCGTAATGCCATTATCGATCTTCGATGGAACAAACTGCCACGTCCGGAAGTCTATGGGTCAGCTGGCAGTTTCTTTAAAAATCCAATAGTCGACGACGCAACATACAACGCTCTGCTCGACCGATATCCCGACATGCCACGCTATCCAGGCAACAAGCTCTCGGCCGGTTGGCTTATAGACAAGTGCGGATGGAAAGGCCGTAGCGTAGGACGAGTAGGCGTATGGCCCAAGCAGGCCCTTGTACTCTACAATCTTGGCGGTTGCACAGGTGCAGAGGTCTTTGAACTCTCCAATGCAATAGCCAGTGATGTCAAGACAAAGTTTGACGTCGCGCTGCAATGCGAAGCGATTTTTGTCGACTGATCAAAAGTCTTTTTCTTTATTACTAAAAACATCAACATTTAATAGCTATCATGTCTGATTACAACAAATTTTGGCAATGGTTTGCCGACAACAATGAACGTCTTACAATGCTCGGCGATTTGGAGCAGGCCGAACAAGACCAACTCCTTAGCGACCTTCAGTCGCAGCTGGACGCCTACTGTGAAGGCCTTACTTATGAGATAAGCGATCCGCAGCCTACAGGGCGTACGATTACTTTTTCGGCAGAAGGCGACATTGAATTGTTCCGTTATGTTGTCGAACTGACCGATAATGCACCTGATCTCGACTGGTGGGAGTTTGTGGCCTTCAAACAGCCTAAGGGAAAGAATCTGAAAGTCACATTTGACAAATACCATTTTGAGACACAGAAGATGTATTTCATGCAGCTCGAAAGCGAAGAAGAGCCTGATATACTCGGTTTGAGAGTGGCGCTGCCCGACCCGGTAAGGGACGATGATGACCAGCTTGTAGGTGTTTACGTTACTCTCGAAGCCATGATTGGCGAATTCGATTGTGCCACGCTTTTGGGCTATCTCGACACATGCCCCATCCCTGCTAATCCGAAAAAAGAGGGCTTCCGTCCTCTCGACGACCTCCCGGATTTTGTTGATTGGTTTAAGAATTATCGTGAACAATCCAAATAAGCAAACTCTAAATTTAATTTTTCATCAGTCAGTTTCCATTTTTATTTGTATCTTTGCGATGATTTTTGCAAAAGAGTAGTTCTGACTTTTGCATTATAAGAAATTATTGATAAGATGATTATATTAAAAATACAGAAATGAGTAAAGTAGACGTTTTATTAGGTTTGCAATGGGGTGACGAAGGCAAAGGCAAAATTGTCGACGTCCTAACTCCCCATTACGACGTGATTGCACGCTTTCAAGGTGGTCCCAATGCTGGACATACACTTGAATTTAATGGCATCAAACATGTGCTGCATATTATTCCTTCCGGTATATTCCACAAAGACAAACTCAACGTCATTGGCAATGGCGTCTTGATTGAGCCCGCCATCTTCAACGATGAAGTAGAAGCCCTTCGCCAGAAGAATGTCGAACCAATCGACAACCTCTTTATTTCCAAGAAGGCACATCTCATTCTGCCATCGCATCGTCTTTTAGATGCAGCCAACGAACAGGCAAAAGGAAACGCCAAGATTGGTTCAACCCTTAAGGGAATAGGTCCTGCATATACCGACAAAATCGCAAGAACGGGTATCAGGGTGGGGGATATACTCGAATTTGATTTCCGCGAGAAATACCAGTTGCTGAAATTCCAGCACATACAGATAGCCAAGATGTTGAAGTTCGATGTCGACTCATTTCGCATTGGCGACTTGACACTCGACCAGTACGAGGTCAAATGGATGGAAGCATTAGAAACCTTGCGCAAATTCAATCTTATTAATAGTGAGTATTTTATAAACCAATGTCTTAAGGACGGAAAGAAAGTCCTCGCCGAAGGTGCCCAGGGATCTATGTTAGACATCGATTTCGGCTCTTATCCTTTTGTCACCTCGTCGTCAACCATAACGGCGGGAGTATGTTCGGGACTTGGCGTCGCGCCTTCGTCGATAGGTCGTGTAATGGGTATAACCAAGGCCTACTGTACACGTGTTGGTGCAGGTCCGTTCCCTACAGAGCTTTTTGATTCGACGGGAAGGACGCTGTGCGAGATTGGCCACGAATATGGCGCAACAACCGGCCGCTCGCGCCGTTGCGGATGGATCGATATGCCTGCACTGCAATATGCCTGCATGCTGAACGGTGTGACAGACCTTATAGTGACAAAACCTGACGTGATGGATGATTTCGACGAGGTGAAGATGTGCGTAAGCTACACCATCAACGGCAAAGAGACTCAGGAGATTCCATTCGAGTTCAACGAAGTTGAAATCCATCCTAATCTTATTTCGTTCGAGGGCTGGAAGCAACATCTGAACCAAGCCACAAAGTATGCGGAATTGCCAGAGAAACTGCGGAAATATCTCCAAGAAATAGAGCATCGCACAGGAGTCAATATTATGGCAGTGTCTGTCAGCCCGGACCGCAAGGATGTCCTGTTCAAGTAACGTTTGTGCAGGTCTGATCTCTGTTGTTCGCAGAGGCATCCCTTTCGGTTCCATATAGTTGATTGAAGACTGTTGTCGACGGTGCATCGTGCTCGAGGGTCAGCTGTTGGGCTGTAAAGTCAAAATAAACAAAGAGGCTTGGCGTTTTTGAAACCAAAAATGTTTTTTTGCGTACAATTAATTTAACATTTTAGCGTTAAAATGTGAAATAAATTGAATTTTGCAATAAAAAAACTCTGTCGGTTACTAAAACAGAAAAAACAATATGAAGATGAACAAAACGAAAGTTGCAAAAACCATAATCTGCCTGACTGCGCTAATATTTCCGTTATGCGTCTCGGCACAGAATAAAATCAAGGAGACTGATGTTCCCAAGTCGGTCATGCTTGCTTTGGAGAAAACATACGAGTCGTATAAGGTGAAAACATGGTATCAGGCGCCAGGACAGTATATCGCCGAATTTGTTACTGACGGACAGAATGGACGATGCTACTTCACTGCTAATGGTGACTGGCAGTACAGCTCCTTCCCGGTGGCTCTTGAGGAATGTCCTACGATGATGAACACTTATTTTGTAAACAACTATCCTGGTTACAGAATCAAGTCGACAGAATATGTTGAAGAAATGAGTGGCGACAATTATTATCGTATGATCATTGTTAAAAAAGGTCTTGGTTCAGCCGATTGCGAGATGATTTTCGACACCAGAGGCAAATTGCAACGTTCCACTGCTCCTGATCCGGATGTTGTCAAAAAGGACTACTATACTCATTCGAATCCCGAGGATGTGACGAGTGACGAAGAGACTTCCAAAACCAAGAAATCCAACAAGAAACGTCCAAAACCCGTTGAGGATGTTCCTGAGGTGGAGGTGTTTGTTCCGAGTGACGCAATAGTTGCCAATTTTACAAAACGTTATCCAGCCACGCGTCTCAGTGCCGGCCCCGATTGGTATGAGCGTGCAGGTGACGAGTGTGTTGCATACTATGCCAACAATCAGAAAAACAAATTCGAAGCAGTTTACAGCATGAGCGAGGAGAAGTTGATCAAGACTGGCAAAGTCCTTGCAAAGGATCGTTATACGAGTGCAATTATTAAATACTTGAACGAAAAATTCAAGGGAGAAAAATACAGAGTGGAAAAAATGGTAGTGTACGAATATGATGCCAAATTCCGCGGTCCCGACGGCAAGAAACCCAAGCCTTACACTTATGTTGTGGTTAGCCAGAAGGCGTCAGGCCATACTTTGAAGTATACCCGCATGGAGTTTGACAATACCGGCAAGTTCACCGGACTGTTGGCTCAACCACTCGATCCACGTGATGTGCAGTAGGCACCAAAGACGCTGCGAAACGAAATGAATGGCATATGGATATGTGCCGCTCTTTCCAAAAAAAAAGACAGCCGGGAAACACACGTTTCCCGGCTGTCTTTTTGCCCTTTTCGGCGGTTCGTTAGATGGCTGTTTTTTTGTCATTCAGTACATCCTGTACTATTTGTGTGACCATCTGCTTCAACTCGTCGATGAAAAGCTTAGCATCGTACTTGTGAGCCTCTATGTCACGCAGTTTTTTTTCCCATTGTCCTGTCAATTCTGCACTCTTTAGCAACTCCTCTTGTATCAATGCAATTAGGTTGATGCCGGTTTCTGTGGCAGTAAGCGATTTCCTTGCTTTTTGTATGTATCCGCGTTTGAATAGCGTCTCGATAATGGCAGCTCTTGTCGATGGCCGTCCGATGCCGTTCTCTTTCAATGCATCGCGCAATTCATCGTTTTCGACGAAACGTCCGGCAGTCTCCATTGCGCGCAACAATGTCGCTTCGGTGTACGGCTTAGGAGGCGAGGTCCATTTTTCGGCAAGTGTTGGAGTATGAGGACCGCGTTCGCCTTTCTCAAAAGACGGCAGCATGCGGTCTTCGTCTTTTTTATCGGTGCTTTTGTCGTCTTCGTCATCCTCTATGCTGTTTTTCTTCTCTTGTCGCCAGCTTCCGTTGACTTCGATCCATTTAGAGAAACAGACGCGCCATCCGGGGTCTAATATCTGTTTTCCTGTGGCTTTGAAGGTGAGCCGTTCCGTTTTCTTGTCGTCTGCATTTGTCGCATCCACTTTGCCGGTCACTGTAGTCGTAGAGATTTTGCAGTCAGGGTAAAAAACAGCGATGAAATGACGTGCAACAAGATCTAATACACGTTTCTCGTTTAAAGTCAAATCGCCATTGCTGGGATTCTCTCCAGTGGGAATAATGGCGTGGTGGTCAGTTACTTTGCTGTTGTCGAATACCTTTTTGCTTTTTGGCAGTTTTTTTTCGAGAAGTGGAGTCGTTAGTGAAGAGTAGGGGAGCAGTCCTCTAAGTATGGCGGGACATTTGGGATAGATGTCTTCGCTCAGGAACGTGGTGTCGACGCGTGGATATGTAGTCAGTTTTTTTTCGTAGAGGCTTTGTATGTATTTGAGTGTGTCGTCGGCCGAGAAGCTGAATTTTTTGTTGCATTCAACTTGCAGGCTTGTCAAATCGAAAAGGCGAGGCGCTGTTTCGTTTCCGTTTTTCTTGGCGATGGATGTCACCTCGAAGTCGTTGTCTTTAATCGAATCTAATGCTTTGCGTCCGTCTTGTTCATTCTGTATTCTGCCTTTGCTCGTTTTTTTGTCGTTTTCGGCGTTTTGTTCATTGTCGTTTCCTTGAAGAGTGAAGAGCGTGTCGCGGTATATTGTCGACAGCACCCAATACTGTTCTGGCGTGAAATTCTGTATCTCCATTTGCCTGTTTACAATCAAGGCGAGCGTAGGAGTCTGTACACGTCCTATGGAGAGCACTTGGCCGCGTTCGGTACGGTATTTTAATGTGTAGAGTCTTGTGGCATTCATGCCCAGCAGCCAGTCGCCGATGGCTCTGCAGAGTCCGGCTTCGTAAAGCGACTGGTAATCATCCTGCATCTTGAGGTTTTTGAATCCTTCCCTGATGGCTTCTTCGGTGAGGGATGATACCCATAGCCGTTTGACAGGACACTTGGCTCCGGCTTTTTGCATCACCCATCGCTGAATCAGTTCTCCCTCCTGCCCGGCATCGCCACAGTTGATAATCTCGTCGGCTTTCTGCATCAACGATTCAATAGTGTGAAACTGCTTTTCGTAGGTCTTGTTGTCGATGAGCTTGATGCCAAACCGTTGAGGAATCATCGGTAACCGACTAAGAGCCCATGGTTTCCATGCCTCAGTATAGTCGTGTGGCTCTTTGAGGGTGCATAGGTGTCCGAAGGTCCAAGTAACCTGGTATCCGTTGCCCTCCATGTACCCGTCGTGAGAACCATTCGCACCGAGTACTTTGGCTATTTCTTTTGCCACGCTTGGCTTTTCAGCTATACAGACAATCATGGGTTTTGGAGAAAGGTTTTTATGTTTTATTAAAGTAAGGAAGCCCGTTTGGAAATGGGGAAAAGTAATCGGAAAACGTATTTCGCAAAAAAAAATTGTGTTTGGAAAATATATATTGATACTTGGCGTTAAAATAACATAAAAAATGAAAATGTTTTAAGGATGGTAAAAGAGAATCTGAATAGAATTGTTTCAACAATCCCGGAAGGAGTGAGATTGATTGCTGTGTCTAAAACAAAGCCTGTCGAGATGCTGCAGGAGGCCTATGATGCCGGTCAGCGTCTTTTTGGAGAAAACAAGGCTCTGGAAATGCGCGACAAACATGCTGTGATGCCTAATGATGTCGAGTGGCATTTTATTGGACACCTGCAAACAAACAAGGTCAAGTATATAGCACCATACGTGAGTCTGATTCATAGCATTGATTCGTTGACAGTCCTTGAGGCGGTGGACAAGGAGGCAAGAAAACATGAGCGCGTCATCGACTGCCTGCTGCAGTTCCATATTGCAAGCGAAGAGACCAAGTTTGGCCTGGATATGGACGAGGCTCGCCAACTTCTGGAATCGGATGAATATCGAGAGCTGCACCACGTCAGGATTTGCGGTGTTATGGGTATGGCAACCAATACGGGCGATATGGATAAGGTGCGTTCAGAGTTTGCACACTTGAGAAATATTTTTTCGGATTTGAAGTGTTCATACTTTAAAGACAATGATTTTTTCAAAGAGATCTCAATGGGCATGAGCCACGATTATGCCATTGCCATCGAGGAAGGTGCCACGCTGGTGCGTGTAGGCTCTTCAATTTTTGGTGAACGGATTTACATTTAATTGGGTCGTGTCTCTTGTCATGATTGTCGTATTGTATATTATGACAGTGATGTAAAACTATAGGCAATTAATTTAAAACTTAACAAGATGCATATTTTTAAAAACAAGTCGAAGCTGTTTTTTTCATATTTGATTATCACATTGGGAATAGCCGTATATACCTTCGCATGGTCGGCGTTTATGTTGCCGGCGCAAATTGTCGGAGGTGGCGTCAGTGGTATTTCTTCAGTACTCTATTATGCTGTCGGACTGCATATCCCTATTGGTGTGCTCAACCTTGTAATCAATGCTGTCTTGGTGCTGATTGGCTTTAAAATATTAGGGTCACAGTTTGGAGCCAACACAATCTACGGCATTGTCATGTCGTCTGCCTGTTTCATATTGTGGCAGCAGGTGCTTCATGTGGAAACATTATTCGATGTGAACCAGTTTGGAGGATTTATGTGTGCAATCATCGGAGGCGCTCTGTGCGGTGGAGGTATAGGTCTGGCATTCTCGATGGGCGGAAACAGTGGAGGAACGGATATCATTGCTCTGATACTCTCCAAATTCTACAATATCTCGCCGGGCAAGGTTATCATGTATCTTGATATTTTCATCATCGGAAGTTCATATTTTGTGTCATACAAACTTGAGAATGTGGTTTTCGGCTATGTCGTCATGGTCACCATGACCTATGTGCTCGATATGGTGCTCGATGGCAATAAGCAGTCTTATCAGATTTTTGTTTTCTCTGCCAAAAACAAGGAGATAGGCGATGCGATCACATCGGAGATAGGTAGAGGTGTGACATTGCTCGAAGGCGAAGGCGGTTATACTCACAAGGCTACAAAAGTGCTAATTGTTTTAGCCCATAAAACAGATAAAACCAATGTGATGCACATAATACACCGTATAGACCAGGATGCTTTCATATCAGTGTCCAAGACTCAGGGCGTTTATGGACGCAATTTTGAGAAACTGAAAATGTAGAGGTGTTACACTAAAAAAGTATTTGTATGAAAATGATTTCCCCTTCATTGCTGTCGGCCGATTTCGGCAATCTTCAGCGAGATATTGAAATGTTGAACAATTCTGAATGCGACTGGCTCCATGTCGACGTCATGGACGGCATTTTTGTTCCTAACATATCGTTCGGACAGCCAGTCGTCAAACATATAAAAAAACACGCACGCAAACCCTTGGACGTTCACCTGATGATAATGGATCCGGGGCGCTATGTGAATGATTTTAAGGAATCAGGAGCAGACATATTGACTGTTCATTACGAGGCTTGCACCCATCTTGACCGTACTCTGCACTCGATAAAAGATGCAGGTATGAAATGTGGCGTTGTGCTCAACCCTCACACTCCCGTGGTGTTGCTCGAAGATGCTGTGCAAATATGTGATGTTGTTCTTCTTATGTCTGTCAATCCTGGTTTTGGTGGACAGAAATTCATAGAGAATACTTACAACAAAGTAAGACAAATGAAGGAATTGTGCATGCGTAAGAATCCTTCATGCTTGATAGAAGTGGATGGTGGCGTCAATGTCGATAATGCACACAAATTATATGAAGCCGGTGCAGATGTCCTCGTGGCTGGCAATGCCGTCTTCAAGTCACAAAATCCGTCTCAAACCATTATAGAACTTAAACGATGAACAGGCCGCAGCTGATACTTGCACACGGCAAAGAGAAATCGTTGCTGAGAAAACATCCATGGCTTTTCTCGGGTGCCGTCAAGCGAACGGTAGGCACTCCTTCTGAAGGCGACATCGTGGATGTGATTTCTGCTGACGGTCGCTGGATGGCTGTTGGCCATTACCAAAACGATTCCATTGTTTGTAAGATTCTATCGTTTGATACAAAGGAAGTTGACGATAGTTTCATAAAGTGTAGGTTGAAGTCTGCTATCGAGTTTAGAAAACGATTTGGTTTCTTCTCCGACACTAATACTACAGTGTTCAGACTCGTAAACGGCGAAGGTGATGGGATGCCGGGTTTGGTGTGCGACTGGTACGCAGGCACACTGGTTATGCAGGCACACAGTGTGGGTATGCATAGAATGTTCGACAGGCTTTCGCAGATGTTTGTCGAACTCTTGGCCAATGATGGGCTTAAGAGCATATTCGATAAGAGTAGTGCGACAGTGCCGGGAGGCAGTCAAGACACGTTTCTTTGGGGCGAAATGCAGGAGGAACGTCTTGTCAGAGAGAATGGCATTCTGCTGAATGTTAATTTTGTCGAAGGACAGAAGACGGGTTTTTTCATCGATCAGAGAGAAAACCGCCGTCTGGTGGGAAGTCTCTCTGCGGGGCGCCGTGTACTTAACTGTTTTGGATATACAGGCGGGTTCTCGCTTGGAGCTTTAAATGGTGGTGCGGAATATGTAGAGACTGTCGATATATCGAAGAAGGCTATAGAGTTGTGTAACAGAAATGTGGCATTGAATCTTGACTCTAATGAGGCTTTGACCAGACACAAAGGTGTTGTGGCCGATGTGCTTAAGTATCTCGATACTGTTGACGACAATTTTGATGTTATAGTCCTCGACCCGCCAGCCTTTGCCAAGAACCACCGTTCGTTGCAACATGGATTGAAAGGCTATCGTAGCATAAACCAAAAAGCTATAGAGAAGATAAAGTCTGGAGGACTTCTGTTCACATTCAGCTGTTCGCAAGCTGTAAGCCGGGACGATTTTCAGACCATGCTCTTTTCTGCCTCTGCCAACGCTGGCCGTAATGTGAGGATTGTCCGCCAGTTGCCACATGCCATAGACCATCCTGTCAGCATTTTCCATCCGGAAGGAGAGTATCTTAAAGGCCTTCTCGTGGAAATAGAATAGTGACGTGAACAAGTTAATTCTTATAATGTAGCATAACATATTAGAAATGGAAAAAGGATACCTGAAAATAGACCAGTATGACGAAAAATGTGTTTCGGAACTGGCAACGCACTATAAGGAGATCATCCGCTTGCTGGGAGAGAATCCCGAACGCGAAGGCCTCATCAAGTCGCCAGAGCGTATAGCAAAGGCTATGCTGTTTTTTACCAATGGATATGATCTGGACCCCGAGGAGATTTTGCGGTCGGCCATGTTCCACGAAGACTATAAGCAGATGGTTGTAGTAAAAGACATAGAGTTGTATTCGCTATGCGAACATCATATGGTGCCGTTTGTAGGCAAGGCACATGTTGCCTATATCCCTAACGGTACGATTGTGGGCCTTTCTAAAATACCGAGGGTAGTGGATGCCTACGCCCGTCGTCTGCAGGTGCAGGAAAGACTTACCAAGCAGATTAAGGATTGTATTCAGGAAACATTGCAGCCGTTAGGAGTGGCTGTGGTTATCGAGGCGCAGCATATGTGTATGTCTATGCGTGGTGTGCAGAAGCAGAACTCTGTCACGACCACTTCCGACTTTACTGGCGCTTTCCTCAACAGTCCTAAAACGCGAGAGGAATTCATGCATATTATCGGTGTCGATCTGCATTAGTCTGGTTCCATCGTATGCTTTTGCATGTGTGCTTCGCTTAGGCGTGGCGTTTGTTTCCGACAGTGAGAGTCGGTAACTATTGGATTTTCCTGTAGTTCTCTATCTCATAGGCGACCCATGACTTTTTCGTGTCGAATATTTCGTCTATGGGATGGCTCAGTTTCTCGACAAGCAGATGGGTGTTGTCTTGATGGTCCAATTGCTCCAGTTCTTTGCAGACATTGTCCCAGTCGTGGCTTGAATCCAGGAGGGTGACGAAAGTATATAGGTTGAAGTTGTTTATTATCATATTGTCGATACCTTCAGTCTCGATTTTCGAGTGAGCTCGTGCCAGCCTTATCTCTCCAACCTCCTCGAGTACGTGGAGGTATTTCTCGTATAGGACATATTCGTTGAGCAGAAAAGCCACTGTCTGGTCGCTCAGTAGGTTCCAAATGGCAGTAGGCAGTGGACGTGCGACAAATCTTCCAAGCATGAAAGCACCTGCTTTCAAGCCGTTCATGCCATTGTCGATGCACTGTTTTGAGGCTCGTTTGAAAAAGTCGACTTTCCTGTCGTTCGAAAGCAGGTTGAATACTCTTGACTGGTCTTGGTGGTCGCCCATCTTGCTTTCGAGAACCTGTTTGATGTACAGGTCTGCATTGCCGCTGTACCATGCATTGACAATGTTGCGTGCTGTTTCTGGCTTGTCTTGCAGGTCGCAGCGTATCAGTCTTGCCAGTTTGTTGATGTCGGTAATAAATGAGGCTTTGTCGGAAGTGACAATATCCTGGTAGCGGGAATAGGCTTGTTTCATGTCCTCGAAAAACTTCACCTCGTCAGGTTCCAGTTTGACTTTTTCTCCATTTATGTATTTTGTGAATCGTGCAGGCTTGAAGTCGGCAATGCCCTTGTATATGGTCTGATGTTTGCTTGAGATGGTCACAGGATCGTTCTCGTAGATTTCCAATCCATTGTTGTTGACTATCTTGTTGCCGACTTTGTGTATGCCATAATTTTGCAGATTCATCAGTGCCGGAATGCCGTAACCGCGACATGCGGTGACGACATGGATGGCGGCAGGTGTCATGCTAAGTATGGCGTCGATTTCGCCAAGGGTGATGGTGTCCTCGGGCACAAAGCGTTCTTGGCAGAGACATACGGCCACTCCGTTTTTCTTGAGTTCCTGTGCTTTTTGTGCACTGAAACAGAGTGTCGCCGAAATTGCTGTGCGAGGCAGTACGCTGAGCCCGCGTCCGAAAAAGTCGAGATGAGACATGGAACGATCGTCTATTGAGTTGCTGACAATCTGGCGTAGATGGTACGGTTTTATTAGTGAGGTGACATCGTGTTCCTCAATCATTCCGCGGTTCAGCAAGTCGATTGATGAAATAAGAGCGGCCCGACCTGTCATTTCTGACATGTTCAGCTGAAGGACAGCGAAGAGACTCGTCTTTTGAGGCCGTGTCTCGACGGCAAATTCTATTGTTACAGGCGATTTGAGTTTCTCTTCGAGCGAATCGAGCAGCGGGTCGAAGTGAAATACTGCAGGATATTCCGTTTTTATTTCGTTTCTGTCAGTATACGAAATGTCAATAGAAGTCACGTCGCCAGTCATGATTTCCTCGCCAAAAATGTTACGGTAGCTTTCCACTTGCCGTCCTTGTCCTGTGCGGCTGTGATGGCTGTAGAGTACGCCGGGATAGGATTCCTCGTTGCCTATAGTCCATACCATACGCTGCAGTATAAGCGAGGGGTAGGCTTGTTTGCCTTGCATGAAGGTCAGGATTAGGTCTTGATTGTCTATATAGAATGCTCGTACATATTCGACAAGTTTCAGGGCTTGGTAATGGGCGTCGCAAAGAAGGCGTTCTCCATCTTCCCGTGCGCTGATAATGGATTTTTCCATGGTCTTGATGCGTGCCTCTTGCTCGTCAGTTGTGAGTTCTATGTCATTTCGGTCGTATTTTTTCTCGATCGAGAGCATCTCGCTGATGGTGTGTAAGGTGCTCAGGTATACACGATTGGCCATGGAACGTGCGTGATGTCTGAGAAGACCTTTGTAGGCATCGCGAGTGACGCCGATATTGAGCAGTGTCGGCATCAGTCCGGGTATGTATTGTGGCATAGCACATCGTATGGCAAAAACAAGCGGGTTGTCGGAACTGCCTAATTTATAAGCAGTCATCACTTCAAGGTTGGCAATGGCTTGTTCGAGGAGTTGCTCGAGTTGGTCTTCTTTCTGAAAAGCGTTGGAGGTAAGGATGCAGAAGTCGGGAACAGGATAGCAGTTGCGTGTGAGGTCAAGGAGCATACGCCCCTTGTAGCTTATTTGTTCGTCGCTGAAATCGCCTTCCACGAGTGTTGTTATCAAGTCGGGGCTGTTTACCAGTGGATTGTCGGCAACATATTGTATACATGTTTCTCTGAAATTGTTCCTGATAGTCTCTAATTCTGGAATCTTGTTTGTTGCAGGATGAGCGTTGCCGTTACTGTCGCAAAGCTGTTCGCCATAACGTTCTCTCAGAAGCAACTCAAGGTAGCGTTTGCGGTTGTCGGCTCGTTGCCGCAGCAAATAATACATGTCATACCATCTCGGAGGAAATTCGTGACGGCTTCCGTCATCGAGGTTATAGATCACCGTGCCTGGTTTGTTGCCTTTCAGTTGGTTGTCTTTGTCCTCGATGTTGCGATTGAATATTTCCCGCCCCATGTCGGCATATTTTTTCACCATGAAATAGTTCGGATAGCTTGCTCGTATCAGAAAGTCGGAAAGATTCATTATTTTGTTGTTTTTGATGTTCTTGTTGTTTACTTTAATTCTCTTATTATGCTGCATGCAGAATCAATGATGTTGTCGCGCCTGTTGGCTAATGCGGAGGGGTCGAGCATGATTGTGCGGTCGGGAGGGACACCGTTTTCGTAGTTGATTCCGTCAGGTGCCAATATGCGGCTTACGCCAAAGCGGTAGTGCCAGCCGTTTGGCAGAGCGCCTCCGGCCGGAATGCCGAGTCCTCCAGCGGTAGTGTCGCCGACGACAGTGACATTTTTAAAGCTTTTAAGGCATAAGGCAAAACTTGAAGCGGCGCTGTAACATCCTCTGTCTGTTAGCAGGATAAAAGGTTTGTGAAAAATGTCAGAGTCTTTGTTTTGCGGAGCATATACGGTTACGGGCTCTGAAAAAGCGAAATGGGATTTCCCGTTCTTGAGTTGTGTGGAGTAAAGCATTTGCTCCTGGCTTGGAAGGATGGACATGATGTTCCATTCATTCTGGATTTCGCCACCACCGTTTTGTCTGATGTCGAAAACGATTCCGTCGATGTCCGGATATCGTTTCAGTATGGTTCTCAGTTGGCTTGGGGATGCAGAGCTGCTGAAGGAACTGTAACGGATATACAATACACGTCCAGAGTCGATAGTGTTGTAAGCCATTCCGCCGGTGGTGTGGTAGTCGGCACGCAGGTAGGAGAGGGCCACAGTGTTTATGTCGAAATTTGATTTGCCGTATTTCTGTAGGAATATTGCTTCGCTGCTGGCTACATCGTTATTGCCCCAAAGGTTTACATGCCCGTCGTCAAGGCTGTTTAGCATTTTTCTCAATACCGCAAAAAGACTGTCGTCCGACATTGTGTTGTATACCTGTGGTCGCAGACTGTCGTGCATCTTGTCCCAGTCCACCTGCTTGACGTCGAAAAGAGAATAGCGTTCGTCGACCTGCTTCCATAAATACTCGAATACTGCGACAGGCGATGGGTCGGCATCTTCAGACATGAGTATTTTTTCGCATCCTGAGAAAAATGCCGACAGAAAAAAACATATTGGTATTGCAAGTCTCTTGTTCATTTCACACTTTTGTTTTTGAGAGGAATTATAAAATCAATAAATAGCATGTGCGAAGCATGGTCGTAGCGCCAGATGTCGTTGTTGCCTGACGAATGGTATGACCAAATGTACGACAGTGATATACGGCTTCCAAGACCGTTGATAATGTCAAAGCCGATATTCGTGTATATTCCTGCAACAGGTTTCATGTGCCATTGGAAATTGTCAAACAAGGCATCGAGTACAGGATGAGATGCTGTGTAGTTGTCTATGTACGCATATCCGGGTCTCAGCACAGCGGCAAATGGTGTAAGTCCCATTTCGGCATGTACCCCTTTTTTGAATTTCAGAACGTTTGTGGCATGTTTTGCGGATAGGTCGAGCAGCACACATGCAGATATTTCAGGGCCGAAGAACTCGCTGATTCCTGCTGCTGCATTTTCATAGTCGGGATTGACGGTCACGTCAAGATAATTTGCCATACCTAAACCGACAAAGAGAAAGACAGGGTTTCTTTTTGCCACACATCTCATGACGTTGACTCTGAATGTGTTGTTTACGTCGAACGAGCCAAAATTCATTATCGGTTTAATGGCGTCTTCAAATATACCGAAAGCGGTGAATGACTCTACTTTAGTGTGCCATTTCCGCAGTCCACTTAGTTCTATTCCTATATGAGGTTGCAGCATTATGCCATTGAAGCTGAAGGGAGCTGTTCCCATATCGCGGAAGGTGCCATACCCCAAACCACTGCCGACAATGAGCGACGTAGTCTTGTACCCCAATGTGTCGTCAAGTCCGTTATTTGTATTTTTTGACATGTTACAGCCGTTTTGCGACATGGCTTGCGGAGAAGCAACGCAAAATGTTATCAACAAGATTAGTGTGGTGTAAAGTGTTGATATATTGTTTATTTTGATGATTTTGTTGATTATTTGATGATTCGACATCGGGGTTGGAATTATTTATCTTATCATTTTTTAAAAAATAGTTGTACTTTTGCAATTTGATTTGCAAAGATAGATATTGTTTTTGAAATGAGAAAATAAAATAACTAATAATATGGTAATTAATAGCTTTAAACGAATAGTCGCCTTTGGTTTTGTTGCCGTGTCGGTAGCTATGGCTTTTCAATCGTGCAATGGAACGAATGATAACGACGAGATGGTCGCCGAGTTGCAAAAACAACTTGACGCGACAATGGAACGATACGAAAAGGTCAAAATTGAAAATGCTGGTTTCGAGGGGCAGATGGCTTCGCGCGACAGTGCGATCAATGCCCAGGCCGCAGAAATCCAACAGCTGATCAATCAGCTTAACCAGAAGAAGCAGAATTCAGCTCCGGCTAATGTGGACAATGCCAAGATCGCTCGCCTGCAAAAGGAGCTTAAAGAGAAAGAGTCTACTATCAGAAACCTGCAGAAAGAGCTTGACAGACAGGAAAACATCGTCAATAATGGCAACCTGAAAGAAGGCAAGGCTGAGCAGATGCAGCGACAGGTAAAAGCCCAGGAAGCACAAATAGCACAGCTGAAAAAAGAGCTGAAAGAGTCGGAAAACGAGATTGCAACTCTTCGCAGCGGAGCCAAGGACTGTGATGCACTTCGCGACGGATACGAGCGCCGTATATCCCAGTTGAGTGGCGAGCTCGATGCTTCGCAAACCCAGGCCACCGCATATAACCGCCAGATAGAGTCTCTCAACAACGAGATTAAAATGCTGCGCGGCGACTTGGCAAAGTCGGGAAGCGAAACAAGTGCAGAACTGGCCGATGCAAAACGTCAGCTATCTACACTTTCGTCACAACTGTCGGACTGCCAAAAACAGAATGCAAAATTCCAGAAAGACTTGTCAGATGCCCAGTCGCAATTGGCTGATGCCAACAAAAAGATTGCGTCACAACAGGCCGACAAGTCGAGCGAGAAAGCTACCAAGGCTCTTGAAGAGCAGATCGCCAAATGCAATAGCGACAAAGAAATTCTTATTGGAAAAATAAGCAGTCTGACAGCACAGCTTGAAGCACTCAAGAGTTCAAGTTCAGAGAACACAAGCTCTGTGGAGAGCCTTAATGCAACAATTGCGAGCCAGCGTGCTGAAATAGAGCAGCTGCGTCAGGAAATACAGCGCAAGGATGCAGCCCTTGCTGAAGCCCGTAAGGCTGCCGAAAAGGCTGCAAGCCAGTCGGGCAGCAAATCGACAGCAGGCAGCGTCAATGCAAAAATAGCCGAACTCCAGGCTATGTGCAGCAACTATGAGGCTGAGATTGCACGCCTCAAAGCAGAGAATGAACAGCTCAAGAACGAGAACGCCACACTGAAAGAGAAAGTGGCTTCCAGTGCCGATCTTATTGCCGAGAACGAGCGCCTGCAACAGAAGGTCAAACTTGCTTCTGTGCTGGTTACTTCGGACATCAAAGTCACACCTGGCAAAAGTGTAAAGATAGGCAATGTAGTCAAACCCACTTCAAAGGCGTCGCAGACCAAGGTTATCAGACTCGACTGCAAGTTGCTTGACAATAATGTTATAGACCCGGGAACGGTTGCCCTATATGCCCGTATAGCCAATGCCTCCAACCGTGTTGTATGCAACGGCAATCCCGAGAATTACAGCTTCGACATGAATGGAGTCCAGATGCAATACACTGTGAAACAAGAAATAGAGTTCACAGGCTATGGACGCAATATCACCATGCTATGGAAGAAAGCCGATAACGTAGACTTGGCCCCCGGTCTCTATTGGGTGACGCTCTATGCCAATGGATATGAAATCGGGAAGGTGTCGTTCAAGCTGAATTGATATGACAAGACAGAACGACTATAGCACTTTTAGACGGAATTTCAAAGAGTTCATCTACGAAAGTTTCAAATATGATGTGCAGCCAGATGGGCTGCACATCACTTTTTGTTTTCGCCTTGTCGCTTCGCAACCTGGCAGGGATGTGGTTTTTGAGCCGAGCGCTGTAGTGCCTTCGCGCCGATTCCTCACAACAGACCATCTCTCGCCCCAGACACTCGACGCGTTGGTGTTTAACATTGGAATGATTGAATTGGTGAGCTATTGGAAGTGCTATTGTCCTCCTTTGGTCACGATATGTCCATATAAACTGGAAGAACGTCAGATTTCTTTCTGGAAAAAACTATACTATAATGGTTTGGGCGAGTTTTTCTATACTAATGGAATCGAAGCAAGCGTTGATGACTTTATGCAGATACAAAGTCCGTCGTCTGCCTTTGCACCTAAATTCATACAGCACATCTTTCGTCCAACCCTTGATACAGACAGTCATATAGTTCCTATAGGTGGAGGGAAAGACTCTGTAGTAACCCTTGAACTGCTTTCGGGCCGAATAGGCGACAACGGGAAACAGAAACTTCCATTGCCTCTTATCATGAATCCTCGCGGCGCCACCATAGGGTGTGTCGAAGCTGCTGGTTTTTCGATGGACGATGTCATCGTCATCAACCGCACTATCGACCCGCGACTGCTGCAGGAGAACAAGTCGGGAGCCCTCAATGGTCATACCCCTTTCAGTGCCATGTTGGCGTTCTATTCGTTGCTTACTTCGGCAATGACGGCATCCCGTCCAGACATAGCTCTTTCTAACGAGAACAGTGCCAACGAGAGTACAGTGCTTGGAACTAACGTAAACCATCAGTACTCGAAAAGTCTCGAGTTTGAGAACGACTTCAGGGAATATGTAAGAGAGTATATATCGCCGGAATTCAATTATTACAGTTTTCTGCGTCCTCTATGCGAACTGCAGATTGCCATGCTTTTTGCCAGGTTCGACAAGTACCACCCTGTTTTCAGGAGCTGCAACGTTGGCAGCAAGCAGGATGTGTGGTGCGGTCACTGCGCCAAATGTCTGTTTGCCTACATTATTCTTTCACCCTTTATAGAACCTCATCGCCTTGCGATGATTTTCGGCAAGGACATGCTCGACGACATCTCAATGAAGCACGAGTTCGACCAACTCGTAGGCGTGGCCGAGACCAAGCCGTTCGAATGTGTAGGCACTGTCAGTGAGGTCAACAATGCCCTGGCTATCACGATAGCAAAATGGTATACCGACAAGTTGCCGGCATTGCTACAAAACTATAGTCCACTTCCTGTAGATATCTCTCTCGACAGTGTCTCGACAAACCATAATCTGCCCAAGCGAGATTGGTCTATTCTTTATAAGGCGCTGTGTGCGGACACAGTGAACGACGCTGTTTCTGCCAAAGAGGTTCCGTCGAGAAGTGTTGAGCAGTTCTTCCGGTACAACCGGCTTTTCAACCTCTTGGCTCGCAAGCGCATTCTTATTGCCGGCTATGGAAGGGAGGGGAGAAGTAGTGCCTCTTTGCTCAGCAAGATGTTTCCAGGCCGTCCGTTCGATGTGGCCAATAACAACGACGAAATACTGTCGCTCCTTAAAAGTAACGACTACGACTTGATTATCAAATCGCCAGGTATACCGGATTTTGTTTTCGAAGGTCACTGCGACATGACGAAGATTACATCTCAAACAGACCTTTTCCTCCGTGTGTTTGGTGATATCACCATCGGTGTCACTGGCACCAAAGGCAAGAGCACTACAACAAGTCTGATATATGATGTATTGTCCAAGTCGCTACATGGCAAGGATGTAATTCTTGCAGGAAATATAGGGATACCTTTCTTTGATATACTTGGAAAGATGGATGAATCCTGTATTGTCGTAGCCGAACTATCGTGTCACCAGTTGCAGAACATCCATCGGGCGCCACACGTGGCGGTGCTTCTCAACCTGTTTCAGGAACATCTTGACCATTATCATGACTATGCGGACTACTGCAATGCAAAAATGCAGATAGCCGTAAATCAGGATAATAATGGTGTGTTTTTCTATTGTGGCGACAACAACGACCTCAGAACCAAAGTGGTAGAGTCGGATGGTCGTATTGTGTCGCACATTCATCCTTACAGCCTCCAAGAGGCAAAAGATTTCAAGCCTTTTGAAGGAGTCTCTTTGCCCTTAGTTGGCGACCACAACCTTTCGAATATATATGTAGCATGGCTTGTCTCCGAGAGTATTGGCATCAGTGTCAACGATTTTCTCGAATCGGTGGCATCGTTCAAGGGATTGGAACACCGTCTTGAGTTCGTTTCTGTTGTTGATGGTGTTGTATACTATAATGATTCAATAAGCACAATACCCCAAGCTACGATTGCTGCCATTGAGGCCTTGAAGGATGTTGACACATTGATTCTTGGCGGCTATAGCAGAGGCATAGACTATAATCCATTGGCGCAGTACCTGTTGAGAAGCGATAAGGGATGTCAAGTGCGGAATCTTGTTCTTTTCGGAACGGCAGGCAAACAGATTGTCGACTGCATGTCGGATATCGATGCCGAGGCGGCCGGCAAGAAAAGGATGATGATGCATTTTGAGCCTGATTACTCGATGGGCGATGCCGTTGTGTTTGCTTCGCAGTATACTGCCAAGGGAAAAATCTGCCTGCTTTCGCCAGCGGCAAGCAGCTATGACCATTACAAAAACTTTGAAGAACGAGGACGCGATTTCAAGGATAAAGTCTTGAAACGGAACGTTTGACTCTAAACATAAAACCACACAAAAATGCTTTCAACCGACATAATGGAATTGCGCAAACAGCTGCATAGCAACCCAGGTGTTTCTGGATGCGAAAGCTATGCCCACGATCTTATTGTGCGCTTTCTTTCAGACTTGCATCCTACCGAACTGAACACCCATGTCGGCGGATATGGCGTGGTGGCTTATTGGCGTGCGTGTGTGCCCAATGCTCCCACGCTTGCATTCAGGGCTGATATCGATGCGCTCCCCATCGGTCACCGTTGCGGACACGACGGACACACGGCCATCATGCTCCGTTTTGCTCAGATTGTCGCCCAGTCTGAACATGTCAAAAACATTGTCCTCGTCTTCCAACCCGAAGAGGAGACAGGCAAAGGAGCCAAGAAGATAATCCAAAGCAACCTGCTTCAGAAATACCATGTCGACGCAATTTTTGGATTGCACAATCTGCCTGGTTATCCAGAAGGTACGGTGGTCTTGAACCGCGGCACCTTCGCTGCAGCATCGTGTGGTGTGGTGTACCGTTTCGTCGGTAGAGCCACTCATGCCTCTACACCGGAAAAAGGTCTTAATCCGGCACTTGCAATAGCTTCGGCTATTGTCCGTTTTGATGCATTGAATAGAATCACAAGCGATCCTAAAAGCTTTCGTCAGTCTACTTTGGTATGCTGCAGAGTGGGAGAGGAGGCCTTCGGTACTTCGGCCGGTTGTGGCGAACTGATGTTCACGTTGCGTTCTTTCACAAACGATGCCATGCACGACCTGATGTCGGCTGCCGATACCATAGCTATCGACGAGTCGGACAAACATCAGCTCAAATTGGAAAAGCAACTCAAAGAGCCTTTCAAAGCAACAGAAAACAATGCTGCGTTTGTTGATAAAATCCATGATATACTGTCGCCACATTTTCCTGTCGAATTGATAGACCGGCCTTTTAGGTGGAGTGAGGATTTCGCAGAATATCTGACAATAATGCCAGGTGCTTTTTTCGGTATTGGAAGTGGCAAAGACCAACCCGAATTGCACAACCCTTGCTACGTATTCCCTGACAGCGTCATCGAGCCTGCCGCCCGATGCTTTGAGTTGATTATGAGTGCTTAGCTATTATAAAACAAAAAAATATCAATATGAAAAAACTGATCGCCACTATTGGAATACTCTGTTCTGCATTTATACTGAAAGCACAGAATCCCGACTACAATTCTCAACTTGTAGACGGACAGTCGTGCACATCGATAATGGTTGGCAAGAAAGCCTCGTCTGACGGGTCTGTAATCACATCACATACTTGTGACGGCCGTTACCGTACATGGATGACCATCGAACCTGCACACAACTACAAGCAAGGCGAAAGGCATACAGTGCGTAAGGGCACAATGCATACAGCCTATCGTGACGACACCACAGGAGTGACAATCGCCGGCACCATTCCGCAGGTGGCACATACATACGCCTATCTTAATACTGCCTATCCGTGCCTGAACGAGAAACAACTTGCCATAGGAGAGACGACATTTGGAGGTCCTGATACGTTGAGAAACCCTAATGGCCTTTTTCTTATTGAAGAGTTGGAGAGAGTGGCTCTTATGCGCTGCGACAATGCCCGTGATGCTATCCGGCTTATCGGATCATTAGTCAAAGAGTACGGTTATGCCGATGGCGGCGAATGCATAACCATTGCCGACAAGAACGAAGTGTGGCAGATGGAAATCATCGGTGAAGGCCGTGACAGAATAGGAGGTGTATGGGCAGCGCAGAGGGTTCCTGACAACCATGTGGCCGTCAGTGCCAACATCCCTCGCATCGGTCGGCTTCAGCGCGACAACAAAGAGAATTTTATGTGCTCGGACAACATTGAGAGTGTGGCTTTAAGATATGGACTTTGGGATGGTAAAGGCGACTTTGTTTTCTGGAAAGCGTTCAATGCCTCTTATGCCAACGGGAAAAACTTCCGTGAACGTGAATTCTTTATTTTGAACTCTTTGGCTCCATCGCTGCAGCTCTCTCAGGACATGGACGAACTGCCATTCTCCGTAAAGCCGGACCAGAGTGTCGATGTAAGTGATGTCATGCAACTTCTTCGTTCAACCTACGAAGGTACAGATATGGATATGTGTCGAAACCTAACGACTGTCGTCAACCGTAAACAGAGCGATGGCACAGTGGTTAAAGATACTATAACAAGTCCCATCGCCAATCCGTGGATGGGAGGCAATATGCAGAACACATTTAACACAATAAAGCCTGGCACTGTCGATTTCAAGCGTACGGTGAGTGTTGCATGGTGCTCCTATTCGTTTGTTGCTCAGTTGCGCGACTGGTTGCCCGACGAGGTGGGAGGCATATGCTGGATGGCTGTCGACAATCCTGGGCAGAGTCCACGTGTTCCCATCTTCTGCGGTACAAGCCGCCTGCCGCAGGCATTCAACACCTGTGGGCAGAAGAAATTTGACGAGAACGCAGTCCTGTGGCAGTACCGCAAGGCCAACAAACTTGCCACCGTTGCATGGCAGCGTACAAAGAAAGAAATGTTGTCGGTCGTTCTCGACCAGGAACATAAAGCCATGGATGGCCTCAGTGAACTTGAGAACAGCGTGAAAAACCTTAAAGAAAGAGAAAGTCACGATTTCAACCCTGGCCCGCAAATTGCCAACCTCCTGAACGACTATACATATCGGGTATATGACAACACCGCTTATGCATGGAAACAGCTTGAAGCCAAGTATTGGCAAATGTTCGGCATGGGATTTTGACCAAAAAGATTAAAAAAAACAAATCAAAATAGAACATATCAAAAAAAAAATCATGAAAAAACTTCGTCACCTTTTTGTTGTTGCTGCAGCCTCTCTCACCCTGTCGGCATGCAGCTTGCTTCAGTCTGTAGCCAATCAGGCAGCCGAGCTCGCCAACCTCGCCAATTGCGAGTATAACCTCAAAAATGTTTCGGGACTCACCATCGCGGGTGTCAATGTCAAATCTCTGACCAATGGCAACATCACGGCTTCCGATGTTCTCAAATTAACCACCGCGCTTGTCAGCAAGCAGGTGCCTATGATGATGGATGTGAATATCGACATCAAGAATCCGACGGAGAAAAATGCAGCCCTTACTGCAATGGATTGGATTCTCGACATCGACGGCAGCCAGTTTGCTCAAGGCAACAGCGTCAAGAATTACACCGTTACCAAGAAGGCGACCACTACTGTTCCTCTTGGCGTTAACACTGACTTGTACAGCATGTTCAGCAAAGAGGGCATCAACTCGCTCAAGAACTTTGTCTCCAGTTTCAAGAACGACGGAACATCGTCGAAAGTGGGCCTCCGTATCAAACCGTCGCTCAATGTTGGAGGCATGCAGGTTCCGATGCCCAATTACATCAAGGTCGAAAAAAAGACCGGAGCAAATGCCAATGGATGAATCGGGGCGACACAGAATCGATATGGAACCATCTGGAACGACAGATGGTTCTTTTTTTTGTTTTAATAATAATAAAACTATAAAAAATGTGTAAATTTGCAAGATTAAAGATAATCAACAGGGTGTCTAAATGTTTTATATTTAGTTCTTTGTTTGGATATTGTCATGCAAAAACAACAACAAAAAGAAAAACTCCATAGGAAAACGATAACGAAAACAAATATTTTTTGTCTCGCATAAAACGTAGAAATTTATAACGAAAAAATATTGAAGAGAGATGGAAATAGCATCGAAATACGATCCTCGCTCGGTAGAAGAGCGTTGGTATAATTTTTGGTTAGAGAAGAAACTGTTTCATTCGGAACCCGACCATCGTCGTCCTTACACTGTGGTAATACCGCCGCCCAATGTGACGGGAGTGCTTCATATGGGGCACATGCTTAACAATACAATACAAGACGTGCTGGTGCGCCGTGCACGTATGTTGGGGAAAAATGCCTGTTGGGTACCGGGAACAGACCACGCCAGCATCTCGACAGAGGCCAAGGTCGTCAAGATGCTTGCCGAACGAGGCATAAACAAGAGAGACCTCAGCCGCGACGAATATCTGAAATATGCATGGGAGTGGAAAGAGAAGTATGGCGGCATCATACTAAAGCAACTGCGTAAACTTGGCGCAAGCTGCGACTGGGACCGTACGTCGTTTACTATGGACGACATACGCTATGAGTCGGTAATACAGGTGTTTGTCGACTTGTATAAGAAGGGCCTCATCTATCGTGGTGTGCGTATGGTGAACTGGGATCCTCAGGCGCTTACTGCTGTAAGCGACGAAGAGGTGATTTACAAAGAGAGCCACGGTAAATTGTTCTACTTGAGATATTATGTGGAAGGCGAAGACAAGTATATTGTTGTGGCAACCACACGTCCCGAAACCATCATGGGCGACACTGCTGTGTGTGTGCATCCTGAAGACGAACGCTACCAGTGGCTCAAAGGGAAGAGGGTGATTGTTCCTGGAGTAGGCAGGGTCGTGCCAATCATAATGGACGAGTATGTAGACCGTGAATTCGGTACAGGAGCACTGAAGATTACTCCGGCACACGACATCAACGACTACAACCTCGGAATGAAATACGGTCTTGAAAGCATAGATATCTTCAACGATAACGGAACCCTCAACGATAACGGTGGCAAATATGCCAAAATGGACCGTTTTGCCTGCCGTAAGGCCATTATGAAGGACCTTGAAGAAGCCGGCCTCGTCGAGAAAGTGGAGGACTATACCAACAAAGTGGGCCATTCGGAGCGTACCGATGCGGTCATCGAACCGAAATTGTCGGCACAGTGGTTCCTGAAAATGGAGAACCTCGCCAAGAAAGCGCTCGAAGTTGTCGAAGACGACACGATACAGTTCCACCCTGCCAAGTTCAAGAACACCTATCGCCATTGGCTCGAGAATATTAAGGATTGGTGTATCAGCCGCCAATTGTGGTGGGGTCATCGAATACCGGCATATTACCTTGATGTCAACGGCAAGCGCGAAGTCGTTGTCGCCGTATCGCGCGAAAAGGCTTTTGAGGAGGCTTGCCGCCTGTTCCCGGGTGCCGTATCGAGTGCCGACCAATTGGTGCAGGACGAGGACGTGCTCGACACATGGTTCAGCAGCTGGTTGTGGCCGATAAGTCTTTTTGACGGAATCCGTAACCCTGAAAACGAAGAAATCAAATACTATTATCCGACCGACGACTTGATTACGGCCCCCGACATCATCTTCTTCTGGGTGGCCCGTATGATTATGGCCGGAGAGGAGTATAGAGGACAGGTGCCTTTCCGTCATGTATACTTTACAGGAATTGTACGCGACAAGTTGGGCCGCAAAATGAGCAAGAGCTTGGGCAACAGTCCGGACCCCATCGAGTTGATAGAGAAATATGGTGCCGACGGAGTGCGTATGGGTATGCTTCTTACAGCACCTGCAGGCAACGATCTTCCTTTTGACGAGAGCATATGCGAACAGGGACGTAATTTCGCCAACAAGATATGGAACGCCTTGCGTTTGGTTAAAGGCTGGGAAACAGATGCCGAACAAAGCCAGACCGATGAAAATGCCCTCGCTGTCGAATGGATGGAGCAAAGAATGGCCTGTGTTCTGGAGGGTATAGAGAAGGATTTCGACCAGTACAGGCTGAGCGAGGCTTTGATGGACACCTACAAGCTGGTGTGGGACGATTTCTGCTCGTGGTTTCTCGAAATGGTCAAGCCAGCCTATGGCAAGCCTATCGATCGGGAAACATACAACTCGACCATACGCATCTTCGAACGGTTGATGTGTATGCTGCACCCGTTTATGCCCTTCATTACGGAAGAGATATGGCACCTGCTGCAGACATGCGAAGAAAACGAGTCGGTGGCCAAACTCGGTGCCGAGAGCAGCATCATGATGCAGCACATGCCATGCAGTGTGTTCTACGATCAGCGCATGCTCGACGATTGCAATGTTGCACGCGAAATGATTGCCGGAGTACGCAACCTGCGCAATAGTCGCGGACTCTCACCGAAAGAACCGTTAAACCTTATCGTTGTGCCCGGTGATGACAAGCCGCTGAACCGCAGATTTGACGCCATTGTCCGAAAACTGGCCAATGTGGAAGAGATCTTGTATTCCGAAACGAAACCGGAGGGAGCTCTGGGATTTATGGTAGGGACTATGGAATGCTTCGTTCCCCTCAAGGAGAATATCGATGTTGAAGCAGAACTTAAGAAGATGGAAGCAGAACTCAAGTATCAGGAGGGTTTCTTGCAGAGCGTGATGAAGAAGCTTGGCAACGAAAAATTTGTCAACGGAGCTCCGGAAAAGGTCGTCGCCATCGAAAAGCAGAAGAAGGCCGATGCCGAAAAGAAGATAGAGGCATTGAAAACGCAAATCGACAAGCTGAGAGGCGAGAAATAAGATAGCAGGAAGTAAAAAAACACTAACCTTTAATTATATTAATTATGAAACTGAAAAAGGGGATATTGATGCTGACGATGTGCGGATGCATGCTGGCGATGCATCCTGTGCAGGCCCAGCAGGCATCAATCGACACACTGATCAACCACATAAGAGATTTGTCTTCGTCGGTGTATGAAGGTCGTCTGTCGGGTACGGACGAGTTTCTTTCGGCTGCCGACTATGTCGTCAATGCTCTTGAGCGATACGGCGTGCAACCCTATGGCGGCGAATGGACGCAGTATTTCGAGACAGAATGCAACAAGATAGAAAACTGCACGTTCAATAGCTACAAAAATGCCGACTCGCGTCAGGTTTATGTCTTGGGACGTGATTTCTGTTGTGCCGGTATGTCCGGTCGTGGCTATGCAGACGCTCCTGTCGTTTTCTGCGGCTATGGTATCGACAATGGAGCCTTCGACGAATATGCTGATGTCGACGCTAAAGGCAAAGTTGTGATGGTCCTTAGCGGAGTGCCGGATTTCCTCCCGAGTGCTGTGACTTCGAAATATGAGCAGATAAGAGACAAGGCACGTGTCGCAAAAAAACATGGCGCTTGCGCTTTGGTGGTAATCAATATGTCGCAAAACTGCTCGCCTTATGAGGTGCAGGGGAATGTGTATAACGGCTCACTGCCTCATGAGGCCACATTCCCGGTGATTCAACCGACAAGAGATTGCGGCGACCGTCTTTTAGAAGGTGAACTTATGACTCTCGAAGAAGCAATTCAAGGAATGAAAAACGGACAAAAACCGATGTCGTTCCATCTGCGCAAGAAATTCGAGATAGAGGTCAATGCTAAATATCATCCGGCTGCCTTGACAACAAATATTATAGGTATTTATCCCGGCAGCGACCCCAAGCTCGCCAACGAGTATGTTGTTGTTGGCGCCAACCTCGACCATGTTGGTATGCAGGGTACTACATGCCTGTTTCCAGGAGCAGACGACAATGCATCGGGAGTGTCTGCCTTGCTCGAGACGGCACGTATGCTGAGCCAGTCTGACGACCAGCCGTCGCGTAGTGTGGTGTTCGTCCTGTTCGCTGGTGGCGAACAGCAGTGGCTGGGTTCGCGGATTTTTGTGTCCAACTTCAAGCCACTGAAGCGTATAGAGGCATATGTCGATGTCAGCAAGATTGGCAGTGGCGACAGCATAGCCGTGTTGGGCAACAGGCGCTATCCGCATCTGTGGAATGTTGCACGGAGAGTCGACACGCTTTATTGTGGTAACGATATGCTGACCTCTGTGAAGACAATGCCGAAGGGCAATGCTGCGGCGTTTGACCATGTCGGCATCCCGAGCATAAATTTTACCGGCTATAAAGGCAACAGGCACGCCCATGTCCCGAGTGACATTGTCGAAAATATAGACAGGAAGTTTGTGTTAAAAGCGACCCAGCTCCTTTTCGAAACGGTTCTCGACCTTTCGTTTGGTGAATATCAGGGCCGCTCGAACGATTCAAAACGTGTCAAATTTGATTAATAAAAACTCTTGACAGTAGAATGTTTGCATTATTCAAAAAAGAGATTTCATCATTTTTCTCGTCATTGACGGGATATTTGACAATAGTCGTATTCCTTGTAGTTACAGGTTTGATGCTATGGGTGTTCAAGAGTGGTTTCAACTTGCTGGACTACAAGTATGCTGGGCTTGACGGTCTCTTTATGCTCGGGCCGTTCCTCTATCTTTTTCTGATTCCGGCGATAACGATGAGGATGTTTGCCGAGGAAAAGAGGACGGGAACGTTAGAGCTGTTGCTGACAAAGCCCTTGTCTGAATTTACCATTGTCGCAGCCAAATTTTTGGCCGGACTTACCCTTGTCGTTGTCTCGTTGATACCCACGTTGATCTATTATTGGTCGGTGTATCGGCTTGGAGACCCTGTGGGTAATATCGATACGGGCTCCGTTGTGGGTTCTTATATTGGATTGGTCTTCCTCGCGGCAGCTTTTGTGGCCATAGGTCTTTTTGCCTCGTCGCTTACCAACAACCAAATTGTAGCTTTCATTATTGCTGCACTTCTTTGTGCATTCTGCTATCTGGGCTTCGAGTCTCTCTATCAGCTTATGCATGGACGTGCTGCACTGCTGCTTAGGGAGTTAGGATTGCAGGCGCACTATGAGTCGATGTCAAGAGGCGTGGTCGATACACGCGATGTGTTCTATTTCATATCGGTCACCATAGTCTTTATGATGCTGACCAGAATGGTGCTCAGATGGCGAATGACGAGTAGCAGAAAACAAACGTCCATTGGCTTTATGGCTGTGCTTTTGGTGGTTATATTTGTCAATGTTATAAGCAGCTATCTGTTTACAAGGGCCGATTTGACGCAGGAGAGACGCTACACCCTTTCGAAGAGTTCCAAGGAAATGCTCAGGAAACTTGACGAGCAGGTCCTTTTCAGGATATACCTTGAAGGTGAGGACCTGCCGGTAGAATACCGACGGTTCCGTAACGAGATTAAAGACATGCTGGACCAGTTCAGAGCCTACAGCAGATATGTGGAGTATGAGTTTGTAGACCCCAACCAGCTAAAGACTGACGAGGAGAAAAGGCAGTTTTATGAGATGCTTGCCAAAAAGGGGCTTACACCGATACCTGTCACGTCGGAAGACAATGGTGTGCAGAAACAGCAGGTGGTGTATCCTTCGATGGAGGTGTCGTATATGGGACGTGAGACGGCAATGCAATTGCAGTCGTCAGGAGTCAGTGGCCGTTCTACCGACGAGGTTGTCAACACTTCGGTCGAGAACCTCGAATACAATTTTGTCACTGCGATACATAGGCTTACGCGTCCTGTGAAGTCGAAGGTGGGATTCCTTCTTGGTCATGGCGAACTCGAGAAGATTGACTTGTTTGACATACAGATGTCGCTGGTTGAAGACTATACTGTTGAAAATGTTTACCTCGACAGAAATATTGATGCATTGACCGGGAGAGTTATGGATACGAGGGACTCGAGTGTCAGTGTGAGAAACAAATTCGATGTGCTTGTTGTGCCCAAACCCATCAAGGCGTTTACAGACAAGGATCTATATGTTATTGACCAGTTTGTGATGTATGGAGGCAAGATACTGTGGCTCGTCGATGCTTTAGATGCCGACATGGACAGCCTTCAGGACAAACCACAAACCTTTGCCACACGTCTGTCGACCAACCTTGACGAGCTGTTCTTCAACTATGGAATCCGCATCAATCCGGATTTGATTATGGACTACCGCTGCCGTGGCATTCCCATGATGGGCACAGACAACAGGATGCAGCTCGTGCCATGGTATTATTTTCCTACGCTCGTTCCAAACTCGACCCATCCTATCGTCCGCAACCTGGATGTGCTGAAGACGGATTTTGTCAGTAGTATTGACTTGATAGACAATGATATTGAGAAGACGGTGCTGCTGACCACTTCTGACCACGTACATATCAAGAATGCCCCAGTGAATATTCAACTCAGTGATGCCATGATCGAGGTGAACAACCAGTTGTTTAACCGTAGCGCGTTGCCTGTCGCTGTGCTGCTCGAGGGCAAGTTCAAGTCGCTGTATAGGGGCCGTCTTGCAGCGGAATTTGTCGAGCATAACGAGATAGGCTACAAAGCTGCCTGCGACAAGCCGACGCAGATGATTGTTGTGTCGGATGGAGACATGATACGCAACGGAACGGCCATGAGCGAACAGGGCCGCTATCCGTTCCCGTTGGGTTATGACAGATATACCAATGTGGAGTTTGCCAACAAGACATTCATCCTTAATGCTATCAACTATCTGGCAGGCGATGAGGGTATGATAGATGCACGTCCAAGAAATATATCGATACGCCGTCTCGATTTGGCAAAAGTAAAGGAAAAACGAGGAGCGTATCAGTTTGCCAACATGTTCTATCCCGTTCTCTCGGTGCTTGTGCTTGCAGGTGTTGTGCTGCTGAAGAGGAGGATGGCTAACTCGAGACGTCACAGATAAAAAGACATATCAACATATAACGAAAAACTAAAGATGAAAAAAAATAAAACCCTTTGGACGGCGGGAGTTGTCGTGGTTATGGGTATCGCGACGCTGGTAGTGGTGCTGGTAAGAGGCAAGAACCATACCTTCGAGCAGGATTTCCAGATAGAAGCCGCCGCCATACCTGGACTTGTTGACAAGATATACCTTGCAGACAAAGAGAACAACAAAGTTTTGCTCACGATGCAGGATGACACTACATGGTATGTTGACGAGAAGTATGTGGCAAGCCAGCCGATGGTAGACCTGCTGCTGGAGACCCTTGCTGAAATGAGGATTAGGGGTGTGGTGAACAAAAATGCAAAAGAGACAGTGATAAACCAGATAGCTGCGAAGAGTGTGAAGGTGGAGGTGTACTACAAAGACTACCGTATCAATTGGTTCAATGGAAAATTCCGGCTGTTTCCGTATGAGAGATGCGAGGTGATATATGTAGGCCATGATACACAGGACATGATGGCCACCTATATGTACCGTGAAGGCGACGAGGCACCGATGGAGATGCATATACCTGGATTCAGGGGATGCCTTTCGCCGCGATTTGTCATCGACCCATTGCTGTGGCGTAGCCATAGTATAGTAAGCCTGCCGGTGCAGAGAATTGAGAAGGTGGAACTGGATATACCCAATATGCCGTCCGAGTCGTTCAGTTTGGTCAGGGAGGGCGATGGTTTTGTGTTCAACCTTATGAATCCTATGCAACGTGTCGATGGTTTCGACACGGCCAGGGTGGCGCAATTGCTGTCGTCGTTTGTCAACCTCAATTTCGACGAGTTTGCAAAAGCCGTTCCCAAGGCGGAATTGGACACAACATTTTCTGCCGCACCACGCACGATATTGAAGATCACCGATACCGATGGAAAAGAGACGGAACTGAAGACATACGTTAAATATGCCAACCCGGACGACATAAAGGCTATGCCTGACACTACGATGTATAAAATCTTCGACCTCGACAGGCTGTATGCTGTATTGGACAAAAAGGATACAGTTCTGATCCAGTACTATGTTTTTGACAATATCCTTCAACCTGCATCCTTCTTCCTGGGGCGTAACAGTAGCGCTATCGCCAAATGATGAAGCCGTTGATTTTTATAACAAATGACGACGGTTACCAGTCGAAAGGCATAAGGGCGTTGATTTCTGTTGCCCGCGATGTGGGAGATGTGGTTGTCATGGCTCCGCTGTGCAACGCGTCGGGACTGGCGCATTCGCTTACAGGTGGACGTCCAATCCGTGTGGATAACATATCTGAGGCCGACGGGATAAGAATTTATGCATGCGACGGTACACCTGTGGATTGCGTGAAGCTTGGTGTGGAGAATTTCTGTCCTCGCAGACCCGACTTGTTGCTTTCTGGAGTGAACCACGGAAGCAATGCGTCTATAAACATTGTCTATTCAGGCACTATGGGCGCTGTGATTGAAGCGACACTGATGGGAATACCGTCGGTAGGTTTTTCGTTACTCAATCATAGTCCAGAAGCTGATTTCGAGCCGTTGAAGCCATATATGTGTCAAATTGTAGACAGAGTGATGGACCATGGCTTGCCGGGAGGCGTTGCGCTGAACGTGAATTTTCCTGAGCATGCTGAAGGAAGTCTGAAAGGGGTAAAGGTATGCCGTCAGTCGATGGCGCGGTGGCTGGACAGCTACGAGAAACGTGTCGATCCGCATGGTAGGCCGTATTACTGGCTGACGGGCAGATTTGAGTGTGACGACAACGGTGAGGGAACCGACCAGTGGGCCCTTGAAAACGGGTATGTGTCGGTGGTGCCGACATCGACGGACTCGACAGCGTATGATAGTCTTGGTTTGATAAAGTCCATTTTTGAATGACGGCTTGCCCGTGTATCACCAGTCGACAAAAACGTCGGTCAACGAGTCTTGGTTAAAACATATAACGAGAAACCGTATCGCTACGGGCAAAAACAGAGTCTGAGAGTATAGCCAAAACAAATAGAAAAAATGAAGATACCGATAAAAGACAATATAATTACAGGCTTGTCGATGGCCGTAGTGTCGGAGGCCGTGTCGGCAGTGGCATTGATTGTGGTGCTTGCCGTCGTGGGAGAGCCTGTGGCAAAGCATGTAAGGCTTTTTGGAGTGGTCTTTGTGGCGCCGTTGCTGCTGCTCAGACACTATGCTAAGAAGAAGGAAATGCCTGTCGTTACCAAAACATTGATAGTGACCTTGTTTGTCACCTTTGTTGTGTACATGTATGCCGTGATTAAATCTGGAGAGCTGACATTATGAGGTACTATATTATAGCCGGCGAAGCGTCGGGTGATTTGCATGGTGCCAATCTGATCAAAGAGTTGCTGACAGCCGATAACGAAGCGGATATCCGTTTTTGGGGCGGAGCCCGAATGGTTTCGGTGGCAACGAGATATGGACGCGAGGGACATATTGAACAGGTAAGGGACATCCGTGAGATGGCATTTATGGGCATAGTGGAAGTTGTGTCGCACCTTGGTTCTGTGCTGGGCAATATAAGATTCTGCAAACAAGACATAATGGACTATAAACCAGATGTGGTGGTTGGAATAGACTATCCGGGGTTTAATCTCAAGATAGCTCGTTTTGCACATAAAAAGGGTATAAGATACGTACATTATATCTCGCCACAGGTATGGGCCTGGAAGAAGGGACGTCTGCGCACGATGCGCAAATACTTCGACAGTATGTGCTACATATTGCCTATGGAGAAAAAATACTTTGAAGAGAATGCCATGCCGCAAGCGGTATATGTGGGCCATCCGCTGATGGATGAGGTGAAACGCTACAGAGAAGAAGGGAAAGAGGTTATGCAGCGAGGGAGTGACGATAGGCAGATTGTGGCTTTGCTGCCGGGGAGCCGGAAGCAGGAGCTGAAGAAGATGCTGCCCGAGATGGTGAGGCTTGCCGAAAAGCACCGGGAGTTCAGATTTGTTATTGCAGGGATGAGCCTGATAGGGAGCGACTTTTATGAGATGCTGTTGCCCAAGGGGGCGCCTGTAGAGATGGTGTACGATGCGACGTACGACTTGCTGGCGGTGTCGCATGCTGCGGTGGTATGCTCTGGTACGGCGACGCTCGAGACGGGCCTGTTTCGGGTGCCGCAGGTGGTGTGCTATCAGTGCAATCCGATATCGGCGGCCATAGCGAGACGGCTGATAGCGTCGAGGATCAGGTACATATCACTTGTTAATTTGATAGCAGACCGCCGTATAGTGAGCGAACTGATTCAAGACGATTTTGGTTTTGGTCGGCTTGATGCCGAGTTTGAGAGAATTGCGACGGATGAAGCTGTCCGCGAGAGGATGAAGGAGGGATATGACGAGGTGGCGGAGATACTTGGTGGCGAGGGTGCGTCACGCAGGACTGCGGAAGAGATAATATGGGTGGCCAGAAACGGCAGGATGTAGAAGCATGGACTATTGCAGTAAAGAAACAACAACCGATATAATATGACAAAAAAGATTTTCGTGTGCCTGCTTATGGTGTCGGCTTTTTTTGTCGCCAAGGCAGAGAAAATAAAGGTTCGCTTATTTTCGAACAACAAGATTGAGGCGGTGTATGTGTCGTTCGACCTGGGGCTGTATGATTTGTATGCCAACGACACGCTGCTTCTCGAACCGGGCTTGGGAGAGGGTATGACTGTAGAGGTGAAGCCAGTGGCCAATGGGGTGAGCGTTGCCGTCAACGGCTATGAGTATGGCGACTACCGGCGTGTGACACTAAGGGCTACCGACACGGCATGCATCATGTGCATAAACCCGCGCGGAGTGAAACAGCGCACTTATGAAGGAGACTTGGAGGTTTCGTCGTTTGACAGGTCGAATCTGAAGATTATCAACGATGTGGAATTTGAGACATATCTTGCCGGTGTGGTACAGTCGGAGATCTACGGCAAGAAGAGCGACATATTCAGAATCCAGGCAACGATATCGAGGACATGGGCCATGCGCAATATGAACAAACACAAGGGCGACGGCTATAATTTCTGCGACTACGTCCACTGCCAGGCATACCAGAACAGGTGCGTGCGTCCGGACATAATGTTAGGCACGATGCAGTCGAGCGGCGAAACGATCGTTGACAGTGACGGCAAGCTTATAGACACGCCGTTCCATTCCAATTCGGGAGGCCAGACGGCTAATTCAGAGGACGTGTGGCGCGCTGCGCTTCCGTATCTGCGGTCGGTGCAGGACACATTCTCGTACCGCATGCGCCAGTCGACCTGGACGAAAGTGATAGCCCGAGAGAAATGGCTGAACTATTTTGCCAAGACGCATAAGCTCGATGTGGGGGATCCTCGTGTACGTGCCGAGTTGCTTGGTTTTGAACAGAATGAGCGCAAGGTGAAGATATTGGGTGTGCCATTGACGCGTGTGCGCACGGATTTTGGGTTGAAATCCACTTTTTTTACTGTTGTTACCGATGCGGCGAGCGGCGACGTGGTGCTGAAAGGACGAGGCTACGGACATGGCGTGGGGCTGAGCCAGGAGGGAGCCATACGGATGGTGGAGCTGGGTATTGCGTACGACTCCATAATACGCCACTACTATACAGGTGCAAGCATCCGCCACGACGACGGGGTCTCGGAACGTTATGTGGAGCATTTTGTTACGGAGATAACAAAGATTATAGAGGAGGACAGGGCGAATCCGGGCAAGAAGAAGTCGAAGAAGGACGACTGGTTAGGCAAACTCTTCAGGGTTCGCGACCGTATGGACAGGGAGGAGGAGTATGACCCTGCCAAGCAGGAGGTGGAAGGTGATTGGAAGATAGAGTGGTAGCCGTTTCACATTTTTTATGATTTTGTTTTACAATAAAAAGGGAATTTTTCTGTTATTTGTGTTTAATTTTGTTGAAGCGGTTGTTTCGGCAGCCGTGGAAACGTCGATGTTGAACACAATAAAAAAAAGCAATATAGAATGAAAAAGGCATTACTTCTTTTTTTTGTATCGTTTTTTCTGATAGACGGGGTTAAGAGCCAAGTTGACTGGAAACCCATAGAACAGGTAGCACAGACAGACCTGAAAGGGAACAAGAAAATGATTTTCATAGACTTCTCGACATCGTGGTGCGGCTGGTGCAAGAAGATGGACCGCGAGACGTTCAGCGATCCGGTAGTCTCGGCGATATTGAACAAGTATTATATTCCTGTGCGATTTGACGCTGAAGGAACGTCCACTTTCACGTGGAACGGCACTAAGTACAGCAACACCCATGTGGCTGGTCAGCGGGCACAGACGCATCCCTTTACGCGTGCGATACTGGGTCAGAAGATAGGCTATCCGTCTTTTGCTTTGTTCAGCAGGAATGGCAGTTTGACGCAGATTTTGCAAGGATATCAGAATGCTTATGAGTTTTCCATGACGTTGTGGTATTTTTGTTCTGGCGACAGCCGCCGTTATACATTTGACGAGTACCGTAATATTTTTCAGGAGGAGATTAAGCCGGAGATGATGAAGGCCTTAGGTCTCGACAAGTGATATTTCTTTTAGGCTTCTCAGCTGCTGTTTTGCTGTAGCGGAACGAACATTGACAATATTATTTAAGGGCGTGATTGCCACAGGCAGTCATGTCCTTTGTTTTTTTAGTGAAAACGGTAAGTAAATGGTCAAAAATAACTTTCATTTTTTTAACAGGAATTACCATAAAT